>JAYTFI010000001.1:0-2728 GCA_043734485.1 Acidimicrobiales bacterium
ACCGGTTTCAGTGCCGACGACCTCGCCGAGCTACGCGATCTTTTCGTGAAGAGCAATTGCCTGATTGCCCCGAACTTCGCCATCGGCGCCGTGCTCATGATGCGCTTCGCCGAGATGGCCGCGCCTTACTTCGAGACGGCCGAGATCATCGAGTTCCATCATGACGGGAAGATCGACGCACCGTCGGGCACGGCGATGGCCACCGTCGAGCGCATGGCCCGGGCGAAGGCCGGGTGGGCGCCCGATCCGACGGAGAAGGTCCTCCTCGAAGGGGCCCGGGGTGGCAAGGGGAGTGCCGACATTCGTGTCCACTCGGTGCGGATGCGAGGCATGGTCGCCCATCAGGAGGTCATCCTGGGCACGACCGGCCAGACGCTGGTGATCCGCCACGACACGACGGATCGGACGAGCTTCATGCCCGGCGTGATGCTGGCGGTGAAGAAGATCGCCGACCATCCCGGGCTGACGGTCGGGCTCGACGCCATTCTCGACCTGTAGCGCCAGGCCGCTGGTCGACCGCTAGTCGTGCGTGTCCGAGCCGTCCGCCGCGTCGTCGGCGAGCGAGCGGGCCGCCTTCATCCGGCGCCCGCCAACCCTGGCGACGACGATCAGGGTCGAAGCGACCGTCAGCACCATCAGCCACTTGTAGTTGTGGTCGTTGAAGCGCAGGAACGACTTGATGAACCCGCCCATCGCATCGCTGAAGAGGCGAAGTACAGCGACGACGACGATGGTGCCGATGACGTCAAGCGTGAAGAACAGCCGCGGCTTCATCTTGGCTGCGCCGGCCAGGACGCAGATGATCGGGCCGGCGAAGAACAGCGCCATAACCGCAGAGGCCCTGAGGAAGAAGCGACGGGTCGACTCGACGGTCTGCTCGCCGGCCACGTCGTTGAAGTACTTGATGGCCCGGTCGCCGTAGAACCATCCGAGCAGGAAGTAGATCGGGTCCGAGAACAGGAGCCGGGCAACACCGATCAGATAGAAGGGGAGGGCATCGACCCGGGGCGCCGCCACCACCATGTAGCGGTAGCGGGGGTTCAGGATCATCAGCGTGAGCGGGTGGTCCCTGAGCAACTTCGGCGCCGATGCGTTGGTCACGAAGCCGAGGATGTTCAGTGCCACGACGGCGCCGACGAGGACATAGGGAAGCCATCGTGGAGCGGAGCGCGAAGGAGGAGCGGCAAGCGACGAGATGCGACGACGCTACTGCCCGGGGTGGGCGGGTCCGGGTACGCTCGCCACTGGCTGAGCAGTGTCAGAGACACCGTTGGCCGTCGACTCATGGCCCGCTCCCGACTCCCCGCCCTCACCCTTGCCTTCCTCGTCGCCTTCGGCGCGGCCGGTGCTGGCGCGTACGTCGTCCGGAAGGACCAACTGCGAGCCGAGTCGAGCCTCGTACAGAACTCGGTGGTGATCCCCGAAACGACCGCGGTGGCCGATTCCACCCTGTTGAGCGTCGACACATCGGTGGCCGACACAACCGCAGGTCCCCAAACCACCGCGCCGCCACCGGAGACCGCTGCGCCGACCACGACAACGTCGACGAAGCCGCCGCCGAGGACGACACCGCAGCTTTCCAACACGGGGGCACTCCTGCGGCCCCGCACCGACCGCCGCCTCTTCTCCGAGGCCGACGGTTGCAACAGCCTGGCCCGGGACGGAATCGCGGACTCGTGCGATCGTCAGGCCGTCGGCGGAGTCGAGATCGCCTGGGTCATCGGATCGACGTACATCGACATCCTCGAGCGTGACCCCGCCGTCGACGGCCCCGACGTCTGGAATGTCGCCCTTGGTGCCGACTCCGTGCCGACCAGGGCCCCGAGGCTCGCCGATGTCACCGGCGACGGCCAGCCCGAGTTGGTCGTCGGCTGGCGGGACGCGAGCAACACACTCGCCGTCGACATCGTCGAAGTACGTGATGGCAGCCCAGGTGTGAGCCTGCACCTGTCGCTTGTGGACGGGCGGATCTCTGTCGGTGACGGACAGGTCGACGCCTGGAACGGTGTGCCCCAGCCGAGTGACGATCCGGCTCGACCGACGTCGTTCGACCATTGGACCTACACGCGCACGAACGGCCGTTGGACGGTCGACAGTGCCCGTGACGACAACCCGCCTGCCGGTCAGCTGTGAGTTGACGGGTCCGGGCCGGGCAGAGTCAGCCGAACGCGCACCCTTCGATGTGGTCGTTCAACATGCCCGACGATTGCATGAACGCATGCATGGTCGTCGGACCGACGAAGCGGAACCCCCGCCGCAGCAATTCCTTCGACATCGCTTTCGACTCGGTGGTCGTGGTGGTGATCTCCGCATCGGCGGCCTTGGGGGCCCAGGGCTGATCGGGTGCGAACGACCAGCAGAGCTCGTCGAGTGAGCCACCGTCTGCGATCAGCGAACGGGCCACGATCGCGTTGCTGATGGCGGCATCGATCTTGGCCCGATTGCGCACAATCCCGGCATCGGCCAGCAGCCGGGCCCGGTCGGCCTCCTCGAACTCGGCTACCTGCTCGATTGCGAAGCCGGCAAACGCGGACCTGAAGTTCTCGCGCTTGCGCAGGATCGTGATCCACGACAGCCCTGCTTGCATCCCTTCGAGCACGATCTTCTCGAAGATGGCGTCCTCGCCGTGCAGCGGGCGGTCGCGGCGGCCCCACTCGGTGTCGTGGTAGCGCTGATAGAGGGGATCGTCGCCACACCACCAGCAGCGGGCGACGCCATCCGTGCCCAC
>JAYTFI010000002.1:0-1830 GCA_043734485.1 Acidimicrobiales bacterium
CGGGATCGCTCTGCGCATCGGCCACGACGGTCCCAACACCGACAAGGATGCTAAGCACACCTACTACTATTGCCCGTACCGCCCACCGACTACGCATACATGAACGGTAACCCGAGCGACCGGAGGAACGGTCGCACCTGACGCGACCGACGACGTAGGGTCTCGCGCATGACGATCTTCGGTTGGATCATCGTGGGTCTGCTCGCCGGATCGGTTGCCCAGTCGGTGACGGGATTTCGCAAGCGGGGGTGCCTCTTCACCCTTGTGGTCGGGGTGATCGGTGCATTCATCGGGGGCGCGCTGTTCAGAGCGGTCGGCTCCGACGGGGACGTGAAGGGCGTGAGCCTCGGATCGGTCTTCGTGGCCTTCATCGGGGGCTGTGTGCTGTGCCTTCTGCTCAAGGTTCTCGACCGCTCATGACGCCGCGCTTCAGCTCATGACGCCGCGCCTCAGCTCATGACGCCGGTCCGGCTGGGGCGGATCGCAAAGGCTGTCGAGTGGCTCGACATCACCGACGACGACTCGGGTCTGCATTGGCGCTTCGATGCGACGTTCCTGCGCAGCGGCTGGAACTGCATATACGGCGAAGGGTGCAGGGGAATCCACGAGACCCAGGACCCGGCGCGCGCAGACGGATGCTGCACGGTCGGGGCCCAGTTCACCGATGCATTCGATTTCCAATCGGTACGTGCAGCAGCCGACAGGGTTCCCGCCGTCGACTGGCAGCATGGCGCGCTCGCCCGTCGCAAGGGATGGTTCAAACGGCGCCCCGACGGCACGATTGCCACACGGGTCGTCAACGGCGCGTGCATCTTCCTGAACCGGCCGGGGTTCGGCGGCGGCGCAGGTTGCGCGCTGCACCGGGCCGCCATCCGGGCCGGTGAGCATCCTGTCGAGTGGAAGCCCTATGTGTGCTGGCAACTGCCGCTGCGTCGCGAAGATCGGGTAGAGGCGGGCGAGCCGGTGTCGGTGCTCCGGCGATGGTCCACCGCCGACTGGGGCTCCGACGGCGAGCATCTCACCTGGTGGTGCACCGAGGCGGCGGAGGCCTTCGGGGGCATCGAGCCGGTGTGGCGGTCCCTCGCCTACGAGCTGCGGGCCATCGTGGGCGAGGCGGTCTACACCGAACTCGGCCGTAGACTCTCGACGGTCTGAACCATGGCGCGGACGAATCCGGCTCCCGCATGAACGATCGCCTCCGAACGTCCGTAGAACCCACCGTCCAACCCATCCCGCCCTTGCCCACAGGAGCTCCTCATGTCCCACCGCCACGCCGGCACACGCCGTTCGTCCCGCCCTACCGCTGGACTGCTGTCGGCCACCCTTGCGGCAGGCCTGCTGTTCGGTGCATCGGGAGCGCTCGCGGACAGCGTCGACGCCAACCCGCCGACCATCCCCCAGACGACGCTGGCCCCCCTCTCCCTGGGCGGCGCGGCCGGAGGCACTACGGCCAAGCCGGGCGCAGCGGCGACACCCGCCACCGTGGGCGCGTCGGCCGGTGCCTCATACGACAAGGCCAAGACACTCATCGTGGCCAAGGACTGGACGGGCGCGATCACTGCGCTGGAGGAGGCTGACCGGCTCCAGCCCCGCAATGCCGACGTCCAGAACCTGCTCGGCTACTCGAATCGCAGGCTTGGCAACCTGGATAAGGCGCTCGTGCACTACGCGACTGCGCTCCAGATCGACCCGAAGCACGTCGGCGCCCATGAGTACCTCGGCGAGACGTACCTCATGCTCAACAGTCCGACGAAGGCGAAGGTCGAGCTGGGCACGCTCAAGAAGCTGTGCGGCGTGAAGTGCGAGCAGTACCTCGACCTGTCAAAGGCC
>JAYTFI010000003.1:0-1505 GCA_043734485.1 Acidimicrobiales bacterium
CGTTTCACCGCCCATCGTCCACCTCAGACTATTCCTGCGATGGAGTTGATCGTCACGGCCGCTGTGTTGCTGGCCGCCATCAGACGATTCCCGCGATGACGTTGATCGTGACGGCCACGATCACGGTCCCGAACACGTAGGAGAGCAGCGCATGGCGCAGCAGCGTCCTGCGGATGGCCCGCGACCGGATGTCGGTGTCCGACACCTGATAGGTCATCCCGACGGTGAAGGCGAGGTACGCGAAGTCCCGGTAGTCGGGCGGGTCGGGGAACTCGATTCCGCACGGCCTGCCGGCGTTGCTCTCGGCCTGGTACTCGTGGGCGTAGCGCAGCATGAAGCTCGTCTGGACGGTCGTCCACGACACGGCGACCACGTACACGCACAGCGCCGTGAGGACGAGCTCCTTCGAGCCGCCGAGAGACTTCGCCCGATGCAGACCGAACGCGACGCCACCGAGGCTGACGATCGCGGCGGCCACGGCGATGAGCCCGGCACTGCGGCGGGTGTCGTCCTCCATGACGGCGACGCGGGCCGTGTCCTCGGGCGACAGGCGGTGCACAGCCGTCCAGACCCATGTGCAGTAGAGCGTGGCCGCGACCGCCCACGCGCCGACAGCGACGGCCTGCCAGACGACCGATGCGAGCGCCAAGACGGTGGCCGTCACGACCCCCGCAGCCATGCTCGTAAGCAGGCGCTCCCGGGCCGTGACCTGCTGTGCGCTCGACTGGAGGGTCACTGCAGTGTTTCTAGTGTTCGCGCTTGGACGAGAATGGCGCTGTGGACATCATCGAACTCCGCGGCATCCGGGCGGTCGGGATCATCGGCGTGCTTTCCGAGGAGCGCAGGCGCCCCCAACCGTTCGAGATTGACCTCGACATCATGCTTGATCTGGCGGCGGCAGGGCGGAGCGACGACCTGCTCGACACGCTCGACTACGGCCCGCCCCTCCTCGCCGTTCAGCGCATCATCGCCGAGGAGGGTCACGAGCTGCTCGAGCGGGTGGCCACGCGGATCATCGAGGAGATCCTGGCCGATGAGCGGGTCGCCGCGGTCGAAGTCGTCGTCCGCAAGCTGCGGCCGCCGGTTCCGGTCGATGTGTCGACCACGTCCGTGCGTATGCGTCGGTTGCGTGAGGAGCTCGACGTCGTGCGCCGGGCACCGGTCCGGGCGTTCGTGGCGTTGGGCTCGAACGTCGGCGACCGGCGGGCCACGCTGATCGAGGCCATCAAGAGCCTTGACGGCCTCGTCGCCGTGTCGGGCTGTTATGAGACCGAGCCCATCGGCGGCCCGGGTGGACAGGGCCCGTACCTGAACGTCGTGGTCGAGCTGGCCACCCGCCTCGACCCGTTCACGCTGCTGGCCTGCTGCAACCGGCTCGAGCGCGATGCGGGCCGGGTGCGAACCGTCCGGAACGGTCCCCGGACGCTCGACGTCGACGTCCTTCTGTTCGGCGATGTGAAGCTCGAGTCGGTAGAGCTGACGATCCCGCACCCGCGCATGTTCGA
>JAYTFI010000004.1:0-2892 GCA_043734485.1 Acidimicrobiales bacterium
GGTTTCTCGCCCGCGGTCAACCTCGGCGCCGAGCAGGCGACGAGCGAGTGTGTCGCCTTCATCAACAACGACATGCGCGTCGACCCCGACTGGTTGCGCGCCCTTGTCGGTCAGTACGACCCCGCGGCTGGATTCGTGTGCGTCGCCGGTACCATTCTCGATTGGGACGGCACCCACGTCGACTTCGCCGACGCCAGCATCAACTTCCACGCCTTCGGCCAGCAGCAGGGCTTCGGCACGGAGGTGGAAGAAGCCCGGGAACGAGGCCTGATCGGTCCGGCCAGCGACGGCAGGGTCCTGCCGTTCGCGTGCGGGGGCGCCATGCTGATCCGCCGCGAGACGTTCCTCGGCCTCGGCGGGTTCGACGCCGCCTTCTTCGCGTACTTCGAGGACGTCGACCTCGGCTGGCGCTTGCAGGTCGCCGGGTACCGCATCCGCCTGGCGGCCGGTGCGCTCAGCTATCACCGCCACCACGGCACGAGCAGCCGCTTCGCCACCCACGAACGCATTCTCCTGCTCGAACGCAACGCGCTGCGGATGCTGCTCAAGAACGTGGGCGACGACGCGCTGCCGACGCTGTTGAGCGCAGCACTGCTGCTGAGTGCGCGCCGGGCCCGCTTCGATGCCCGCAGCGACCGCGCCGCCTACGACGTCGGCACGATGGCGAACGAGATGGAGGCCGTCCACCGGATCGCAACGGCGCGCATGCACGCGGTCAACGACGTACTCGACGACCTCGACACGATCCTCGCGCAGCGCTCCGAGATCCAGGCCCGCCGCCAGGTGCCTGACCATGTGGTGTTCGCCAGCTTCGCCAAGCCGCTCGAGGCGCTCGGCAACGACGGCCCACCGTATGTGGCGACGCTCGACAAGGTGGCCCGCTTCCTCGGTGTCGATGCGCTGTTCTCCGACGTGCCCGCTGGCCGGTTCGTCGTGCTCAGCTCGAGCGACGTGATTGGCGAGCGGATGGCCGGTACTGCGATCCGGGCCTGGGAGTTGGCCTGCGCGCTCGGGGCCCAGGTACCCACGGTGCTGGCGTCGCCGAAGCCGGTGGCCCGCCGCCATCCGAACGTCGAAGTGCTCGAGTTCGAGGACTCGGCCGAACTGCTGCGGCTCGTCGACCACGCCGACGCCGTGCTGGTGTTCGGCTTCGACCTGAAGCGCTACCCGTTCCTCGCCCACACGCGGGCCCTTGTCGTCGTTGACCTCTACGACCCTTGGATCTTCGGCTCGCTCGAGCAGTACGACGGCATGACCCGGGAAGAGGCCGATGGTGCCAAGGCCCACGAGGTCGGCACGCTCAACGAGCTGATGGATGTGGGTGACTTCTTCATCTGCGCATCTGAGCGTCAGCGCGACTTCTGGATCGGCATGCTCGCCTCGCGTGGCCGTCTCGACAAGGTTGCGCACGAGCACGATCCGCACCTGCGCAAGCTCATCGACGTGGTGCCGTTCGGCTGCCCCACGATGCCGCCTGTCAGCGGGCCGGAACCGATCCTGCGTGGCGGGCAGTTCCCCGGGATCGACACCGCCAGCAAGGTGATCCTCTGGGGTGGCGGTACCTGGGACTGGTTCGACCCGCTCGGTGTGCTCGACGCATTCATACGTGTGCTCATTGTCGTACCCGAGGCGCGTCTGTTCTTCATGGGCCTCGAGCTCGAAGGACGGGGTGTCCCGGAGATGGCGACCACGAAGGCGCTGAAGGCCCGGGCCCGGGCGCTCGGACTGGTGGCCACCGGTCATGTGCACTTCGGCCCGTGGGTACCCTACGACGACCGGGGCGCATTCCTACTGGAAGCCGACGTCGGCGTCGTCGCTGCGAAGGCGATGGCCGAGTCCCGCCTTGCCTGGCGCACCCGGATGCTCGACCACTTCTGGGCCGGACTGCCCACCATCAGCACCGCCGGCGACGTGCTCACGGACATCGTCCACGACGCGGGCGCAGGGCTGCGCGTCGCCCCGAACGACGTCCAAGCGATGACCAGCGCGCTTACGATCATGCTCACCGACGACGCGTTCCGGACGTCGTGCCGCGCTGCGTCGCTCGGGCTCGCCGACCGCTACCGATGGTCCGACGTCGTCGCCCCCCTGGCCGGCCTGGCCGCCGACCCAGGATCGTGGCGGGCGGCCCGAGCGGATCGGGGACGCCTCGTCGGTGGCGCCCGCGGCGGGGTGGGTGGCGGTACGACCTCGGTGGAGATCGGTCGGTTGGCGGGCGAGCTCGCCGATACGCAGAAGCATCTGCACGCAGCCCGTCGCAAGCTCGACATCCTGAACAAGACGCCGATCTACCCGGCATACCGCGCACTTCAGCGGTTGCGGGGGCGGGGAGGAGGCTCGTGAGGCGAGCAATGAAGCGAAGCGGAGCGGCGCAGCACAATGTGGCAGCACTTCAGCGGTTGCGGGGCAAGGGGGTTTCATGACCGCGGTCGCCGAACTGGTGCAGGGCCGCGAGCTCCTCTACAACCTGACGCTGCGGGAGCTGCGGGGGAAGTTCAAGCGCACCGCCCTCGGCTGGACCTGGTCGATGCTCAACCCGCTGTCGAGCATCGTCATCTACACGATCGTGTTCTCGACGTTCCTGAACGGCGTTCCCGACCGAGGCAACCCCAGCAACCTCTTCAACTTCACGCTCTGGCTCACGTGCGGCCTGCTGCCCTGGAACTTCATCAACACGGGAGTCCAGTCGACGCTCGGCTCGCTCGTCGGCAACTCGAACCTGATCAAGAAGGTGTATTTCCCACGCGAGTACATCGTCGCCGCGTCGGTGCTGTCCTGGCTCGTCACCTTCGGCATCGAGCTGTCGGTGATGTCGGTGGTGTTCTTGTTCTTCGGGCAGGTTGTGTTCGCGTGGGTCCCGATCGCGCTGATCTTCATCGCGCTCCAGACGGT
>JAYTFI010000005.1:0-3682 GCA_043734485.1 Acidimicrobiales bacterium
GCGACGCGCGAGCGGCCGAGCCGAAATTCGTCGGTCGACTAGTTTTCACCCGTCGGTACGGGTACCAACGTGCCCATTCGCATCGATCATCAAATCGCAGGTTGCCGGGGGGCATGAATCGTGGCTGGTCCACTGCAGGGCATCAAAGTGTTGGACCTGTCGGCCGTCATCTCGGGGCCGTTCTGCTGCCAGATCCTGGCCGACCAGGGCGCTGAGGTCATCAAGATCGAGCCGCATGGGATCGGTGATCTGACCCGGATCGGCGCGTATCGGGTCGGCACGATCTCGGCCATGTTCTCGACGTCGAACCGTGGCAAGCATTCGGTCGCGCTCGACCTCAGCCATCCGGATGGCGTGTCCACGCTGAAGCGACTCGCCGCGGAGGCCGACGTCGTCGTCCAGAACTTCCGGCCCGGTGCCGTTGATCGGATGGGCATCGGTGCGGCCGACCTGCACGCCGTGAACCCGCGGCTCATCTATGTGTCGATCAGCGGCTTCGGACCCGACGGCCCTTACAGCAACTGGCGCGTCTACGACCCGATCATCCAGTGCATCAGCGGTGTCGTATCGACCCAGATCTCGCAGGAGTACCCGGTGCCCGATCTCGTGCGCACACTGATCTGCGACAAAGCTACCGCTACCGCTGCGGCGCAGGCGATCACGGCGGCGCTGTTCGCCCGCGAGCGCGGTCAGGCCTCGGGCCAGCATCTGGTGATCCCCATGCTGGACGCAGCGATGTACTGGCTGTGGCCGGACACGTTCAACGGGCACACCATCACCGGCGAAAACGCGACGCCAGGGCCGATGCTCTACCAGGTGTATCGGGTGCAGCCGACGGCTGATGGAAGCCTCGTCTACTTCGCCGCCTCCGATGCAGAGTTCCGGGGGCTCTGCCGTGCGCTCGGCCATCCGGAGTGGCTCGAGGATGAACGTTTCAACACGCCCCAGAAGCGCCAGACGACGGGGAACTTCGAGGCGCTCGGCGAGCTGCTCGACGATGGCTTCCGTGCGATGACGACGGCCGAGCTGATGATACGGCTGCGAGCCGAACAGGTGCCGACCGCGCACGTCAACGACCTCGACTCGGTGTTCGACGATCCGCAGGTCGTGCACAACGACATCGTCCACTACTGGGATCACCCGGTCGCCGGGCCAATGCGCCACGCGAAGCCGCCGGTGCGCTTTAGTCACACGATGCATGAGACGGTGTGGGCGGTCGACGAGTTGGGGCAGTCGACCGAGGACGTGCTGCGGGCGCATGGGTACGACGACGTGGCGCTCGATGCGCTGCGGGCGGTCGGGGTGATCCGGTAGGACTGCTGCGCGCGGGACACCGCGCCAGGCGTTCGCGTGGTGCGCTGCGGGTCGGCACGAGGCGGTGGGTGGTCGGTCGGTAGAGTCGCCGTATGGATCTCGGCCTTGCCGGCAAGACCGTGTTGGTCACGGCGTCGTACCGCGGCACTGGGCGTGGCATCGCCCACGTGCTCGCATCCGAGGGTGCGACGGTGGTCGTGCATGGCTTCGATCTCGAAGCTGCTGAGGTCGTGACGGCCGAGCTACGCGCCGCAGGCGGCAGTGCCCGGGCGGTCGCCGGTGACCTCCTCACCGATGCCGGCGCCGACGACTTGGTCGCTGCGGTCGGTCCGATCGACGTGCTGGTCGCCAACTATGGCGTCGCCGACAGTGGCTCGTGGTTCGGCGAAGCGACCGACGAGACGGCGTGGTTCGACTCGTACAACAAGAACGTGCTGTCGGCGATCCGACTCGTTCGGCGCTGTACGCCCGCCATGCGCGAGGCGCGCTGGGGTCGGGTGATCCTGGTAGGCACGGTTGGCTCGCTCCGCCCGGGCACGCGGCAGCCGCAGTACTACGCGGCGAAGGGTGCACTCCCCGCCATCACGACGTCATTGGCCAAGGAGCTCACCGGCACCGGCATCACTGTGAACCTGGTCAGCCCCGGCATCATCGCCACGGACGAGGTTCGCGAGCGCTTCACACAGCGCGCAGCCAAGCTCGGCCGGCCGACCGACTGGGAATCGGTGCAGACGCTGGTGTTCGAGGAGTTCATGGATCTGCCGACCCGACGGGTCCCTGAACCCGAGGATGTCGGCCAGCTGGTCGCGTTCCTGGCCGGCGAACGGTCAGGATCGATCACGGGTGCGAACTACCGGATCGACGGTGGGGCGGCGGACGCCGTCACGCCCTGAGTGCGCCGTAAGCCCGTGCCGACCAATGGACTCATCCCAGCGTCGATGGGTCGTCGAGGTAGCGACACACCGTACGTACGAACTCCGCGGCAGGGGCGCCGTCGAAGGCGCGGTGATCCCACGTCAGGCTGAGCGTGAGTCGCTTCACGCGGCGGATTGCACCGTCGGGTGCCCACGCGACATCGTCGCGGAGCCGGCCGACGCCAAGGATGGCGACATTGGGCGGGTTGATGACGGGGGTGAAACCATCGACGCCGAACATGCCGAGGGCAGATACGGAGAACGTGCCGCCTTCGAGGTCGGCGAGCTTGAGCTTCCCGGTTCGGGCGGCATCCGCAAGTAAGGTCGTCTGCGCGCTTATGGCCTCCAAGTCCAGCTCGTCGGCATCGTTGACCACGGGCACGAGCAGCCCCTCGTCGAGAGCGACGGCGATGCCGACGTTGACGCGCGGAAGCAGCGCGATGCCATCGACGGTGACTTGGCTGTTGACCCGCGGGTGGTCACGCAGCGCCCGAGCGGCAGCCGCAAGGACATAGTCGGTGTAGCCGGGCACGATCGCCGAGCCCTTGCGGTCGTTGCGATCGGCGACGACCGCGTCCATGTCGGCGTCCATCATCAGGGTCAGCTGCGCCATGTCCTGAAGCGATGCGCGCATACGGGTTGCGATCGTGCCGCGCATGCCCTTGAGGGGCACGAGCGTGGTGGGTTCCTGGGTGAGCGGTGCGAACGTCGCGGCTGACGTTGCGCTGGTTGCGAGTAGCAAGCGGACGTAATCGGCGACGTCCTGGCGGCTGATCCTTCCGTCCGCAGCCGTGGGCAGGATCGGTGTGGTCGAGAGGTCAACGCCGACGAGGCGAGCCAGTTCGGCGGCGGCGAAGGTGGCCGGCGGAGCGATGCGACGGCGTCCGGAGACCGACCTCGCGGCGGCAGGCGATGCGATGGCGCCTGCCGCGACGGGCGTGGGTGCGGCGGGGACAGCCGACGCGGGAGCAATTGCGTGCATCATCTCGACGTCCTCGGAGACAATTCGTCCGCCGGGTCCGGTGCCGGTGACGGAGTGGATGTCCACGCGCAGTTCATCGGCGCGCCGGTACGCGAACGGCGAGGCCAGCAGACGCCCGTTTTGCGGGACTGCGCCGGTGGTCTGGGGAGCTGCCGTGGGTACCGCTGAAGCGACCGACGCAGCGGACGCAATAGGAGCCGCCGCGCCACCGGCCGCGACCACGACACCGGCCGGTGCAACTTCCCCAGCACCGAGCACCCACCCGATCAGCTCCCCGCACCGGTACGCCTCGCCGACCGCGCCCACCCGATGCAGCCGCCCCCCGTTGGGGATCTCCACCTCCGTCTCGACCTTGTCGGTCTCAACCAGTAGCACCGCGGCGCCAGGCCGCACCTCGTCACCATCCGCCACGAGCCATTCGAGGATGGTCCCCTCCTCCATCGTGAGGCCCAGCTTCGGCATGGTGAACTCG
>JAYTFI010000006.1:0-2286 GCA_043734485.1 Acidimicrobiales bacterium
AAGATCGCGACACGCCGGCCGTCCGTTGCCGATGTCACGACGACATCGGTCAGCCCGCTGCGCCCGCCGTTCCAGTGCTCAGTCGCCTCGGCCACGAGCGCCTCGCCCTCTCGCGCCGGCGACAGCCAGTCGATGTGCGCAGTTGCGGCCACGGCGACCTGGTTCTGGCTGTTGCTGGCGAACGCCATCGCGCTGTCGGCGAGTGTGAACACGAGCCCACCGTGGCATATCCCGAGCCCGTTCACCATGTCCGGACGAACGACCATCGATAGGCGCGCATAGTGTTCACGCACGGCTTCGAGCACCATGCCTAGCCCGGAAGAGCAGCGGTCCGATGCCCACAGCGCCCGACCGACCGCGGCCGGGTCGGCTGTAACTGGGTCGGCGGGGGCGGGGTCTGCTTCGGCGGTCACCAGGTCGCCGCCGGATCCACCGTGACGACCTCGACCAGCGAGGTGAGCACTTCCGCCGAGTCCGGGTGACGCCGCGTTCGATCCGAGAGCCCGCCCGCCGCAGCATCCGGCCGCACCGTCAGCCCAGATTTGGCGCAGACCGCGCCGATACCCGCGGTCAGACCGGGAACCAGCGCGTCGCCGATCGAGGCGACCGCGACCGGCCAAAGCCGATCGAGGGCGGCCTGGAGCCGGCCCTTCGCCTCCGCCGAGCCCATCCCCAGACGGACGACCAGATCGATGGCATGGCGGCGGTGGTAGCGCTCCTCGGCGAGCGCCTTGGTCGCGAGGGCCTCGAGGCCGGGCACCGAGCCGCTATGTGCGCGTACGAGTTCGTGCCAGCACAGCTCCTCGCCTACATCGTGCAGGAGGTGGCGGATCAGATGGGTCTCCCAGGTCGGCGTCGCGATCTCGCTCAGCGGACCTGACCGCCATTCCTCGGCCGGACGGCGCACCAGCATCGCCTCACGATCCGCCCAGCTCGGCCATAGCAGGGCGAACAACGCCCGGGCGTGCCCCAGCTCATCCTGCGCGATCGAGGCCATCGCCAGATCCTCCTCAAGGAACGGCGACAGCCCAAGCCACTCGGAATGGCGATGGCCTACGATCAGCTCGTCATCGGCGAGTGCGAGAAGCGCGGCGCCGGCAACGGGCGGGACCTCGAACGGAGGCGCGACCACGGCAACGAATGTCACGCGGAGCCCGTCCGTCGCGCCCGGCGCCGCTCGGCCACGGCCTGTCCATCGTTCGACGCGTGTGTCCGGGCCGCCGTCACCGCCAGGTCCGCCGGCTCCAGGACCAGGATGTCCGAACGACGCACGACCCAGGCCAGCGCACCCTCGCCGCGCCGCACGTACGTCTCGCGGGCGTAGACCTCGGCCAGCTCATCGTCGGGGGCATCGAGGCTCCCGGCGTGGGCGAAGCCGTCCTTGCCATCCGGCTTCAGGAACACTTCATAGGTGTACATATGGACCTTGGCGCGAATGGAAACGAGACGGTCCGAGCGCAACGGGCTCGCCGCGGTCGGCGCCGCGCATGATCTCCACCACGTTGCGGCACGCTGAGCACCACAGCACCGACCGGCAGGCGGTCGGACCCACGGTCGACGCGGACGTCAGTGCGTCCTCGCCGCACAGGGGGCACGTGCATACCGTGCCGTCGGGTCCAGGGACGCCGATCCCGAGCGCCGCCAACTGCGCACGTCCCCGCGCAGAGATCAGTGAAGGTGACCACATCGGTATGTGTACATAGCGAATCTCGACCGATGACGCGCCTGCCGTCAGCGCTGCCGCTCGCACATCGGCGTCGATCAGTCCGAGCGCCGGGCAGCCCAGGAACGTCGGCGTGAGGGCGACGTCGACCGCATCGGTCGCAGACACGGTGACATCGACCACGAGCCCGAGATCGCCGATCGTCACACCTCCGAGTTCGGGGTCGGGGACCGAGTCGACGGCCTCCCGGATACGCCCGGCCCGATCGTAAGCACCGCTCACGCAACCGCCTCGGCCATCACTGCGGCTGCGTCGAGCGCCTCACGCACCCATGCGGTCCCCTCCCACGCCGCCTTCGATGTGGCCACCCGCACCGCCGAATCGGGCCCCACGTTGGCTTGTGTCGCCTTCAGCGCCGACCAGTCGATTGCGCCGATCACCCACTTCCCTTCGGACGATCTGTGCAATGCCGGATCGGGCACGCGGAAGCCGTAGTCCTGGAGCATGGGCACGAACTTCTGCACGAAGCGGTCGCGCAACGCCTCGTTGGTCTCGCTCTTCACCCGCCAGCGGATGAGCAGGTCGTCGGGACGCGTGGGGGGTCCGAAGAAATGCATGACTGC
>JAYTFI010000007.1:0-3094 GCA_043734485.1 Acidimicrobiales bacterium
CCCGTCTCGTCGATCCCCTCGTAGCAGTCGCGGATCTGGACGTCGTAGTGCGCTTCGAGCTCGGCACCGACGAACGAGTGCACGTTCTCCTGCGCCTTCGCCGCGAAGTCGGCCCGGATCTCGTAGCCGGTGATGTGCGCTCCGGCCCGCAGCATCGTCATCGACAGCGCACCCGACCCGACGCCCGATTCGAGGACACGCGCCCCCGGGAAGATGTCGGCCAGCATGAGGATGGCACCGAGATCCTTCGGATAGATGACCTGCGCGCCGCGCGGCATCTTGAGGATGAACTCGGCCAGCGTTGGGCGGATCGCGGTGTAACGCGCCCCGCCGCTGGAGCGCACGGTGATGCCTTCCTCGTTGCCGATCAGCACATCGTGAGCGAAGAACCCGGAATGGGAATGGAACTCGGCCTCAGGCTTGAGGGTGATCAGGTAGCGCCGCTTCTTGGCATCGACGAGGACGACCTTCTCGCCCACCTGCAGCGGGCGGCTCATGCGCTCACTCGCTCTGCCAGAGGGCGGCCAGCCGCTTGCGGGCCTTGCGCGAACCGATGCCGCCACGCTCGACCTTGGCCTCGAGCTTCGCGGCCTGCTGCGCCCTCGCTGCCGCCTTGCGATCGCGCAACACCTGGGCCGCGGTGATCTCCTTACGGGTCTTGCGGCCGGGGGTACCCGGATAGCGGATGATCAGTTCGTCACCTGGACGGAGCTGCTCCCCGAGCCGGATCGTCTCGGTCTTGCGGGCATGGCCGTCGTAGAGGCGCTTCAGGAGGCTGAAGGCCCCGACGGTGAGCCAGAACGGGGAATTACCTCGCATCCCCTTGTCGCGCACGGAGCCGCGCACCCACGTGCGCACGAGCTGTTTGAACATGGGCTAGTAGTGCGTCGCGTAAATTTCGCTCACGTCGCCGAGCGACGAAAGCGAATGCGGAGGGAGGACCTGAGGCTCGACGACGTTCACGAAATTTCCGACTCGGTGCACTACGCGCGTCGGATCTCGACGAAGGCGTACTTCTTCTTGCCACGGCCGCGACCGATGATGAACGCGAGCAACACGAGCAGCACGGCCAGACCGATGCCTGCGGCGACACCTGCACCCGCCGCCGACTCCTTGACCGTGTCGACGTCGCTGCGTAGCGAGCGGAGCCGGTCCTCGAGGTCGGACCTCTGGATCGGCCGATCAACGCCCGGTCGTCCCGCAGGAGCCTTGCGGGCGGTGCGCTCAGCGCTCATCACGAACATCCTTCATCGAGAACGGGAGAACCGGGTTGGAGTGCATCACGGTGCCGGTCATGCCTTGCCTGTCGTCTGCGATGTCGACTTCGTCTTGCGGAGCGCGAGCGCGATGATGACAAGCCCGACTACGCAGGCCGACGCGGTGAGGAGGTACGGCAGCCAGGACAGGGAGCCGCTGAACGGTCCGTTGTCGGCCACGAGCCCCTGCGACGAGCTCTTGACGTGGCGGTAGGCGAGACCGGCCTGAACCCCCCGGAGCAGCGCGAGGGTGAGCAGCACCGAACCGAATCCGATGAGCACTCCGCCTGCGGCACCGAAGCCGACGTAGCGGCCCAGCCCCTGCAACGGCTCCTTCGTCTCCTGCTTGATGTAGTCGATGGACAGCGTGGCGATGTCCTTCGCGCTGGATGCGCCGCGGGTCGCCGACTTCTTCGCGGCGGCCGGGTTGACGTTGCGGACCTTGCCCAACGCAGGACCGATCGCATCAGTCAGTTTGGACATCACGGACTCAGGGATGATCGACAAAGGTTCCTCAGGATCGAAGCTGACCGCGCTGCCCGGTCAGGTTTCCGGTGAGCCTATGCGACCCGGCGGCGCTGTCATCGTCGTGCGTCCGGGCATGCGTGCGTGCGTGCGCCCATTACGGGTCACGTTCCACGGAGCCGGTGCGAGACGACCATATCGGCGTCGGCGATGAGCTCGTCGAGCAGCACGAGGCGCGCCGCGGAACTCGGGGCCCGCAGTAGCGCCAGATCGTCGAGGGGGCTGACGGGTACGACGGCGCACGCCTGCCAGAGCGCGATTGAGGGATCGTCGGCCAGCTCGATAGTCGACGGCGCAACCTGATCGCCGGCTTCGGACGACCGCGCCAGCAGCGACCGCAGACGGGCGATGGTCCGGGCTACGGCGTCCCTGTCGGGCTCGTCGCTGTCGGGCCAGTCGGCCGCCCGGGCCAGCGGGTACGGGTCGTCGGCCAGCCATCCGTCGATGGCGACGCGTCGCACGCCGGCGGCCGTGACCGCCCATGTGCCGTCCGGAAGTGGTCGGGCATCGAGGATGCGGGCCACAGTCCCCGTTGCGAAGCGAACGTCACCGCCGCCCGTCTCGGTTCCGCGCTCGATGAGCACGACCCCGAACTCAGCCTCACCCCGCAGGCAGTCCGCCATCATCCGGCGGTAGCGAGGCTCGAACACCCGCAACGGCAGGCCGATGTGGGGAAAGAGCACGCTGCCGAGCGGGAACATGGGCAGAACACCTGGTTCACGGAACGCAAGCGGAGCCAGATCGCTCATCGTCGTGGTCCGAGCTGGTCAAGTGTGGGCGCGTCCGGATACGCAACGAGCGCTTCGCTGATCGCGTTCCCGGCGGCGACCCCCTGAGCCGTGGAGCGCAGGCCATTGAACGCGATCGCGAACTCGACCGTGGTCCCGTTGGCCGCCTCTGCCCGACCGGCCAAGGAGGAGACGCCGTTGAGGCTGCCCGTCTTGGCCTGCACCTTGCCGGCCGCGGCCGTGCCCCGCAGCCGCCGGCGTAGGGTGCCCACCTCCCCCATCACCGGCAACCCGGCCATGAACGGTCCGTCCGGGGGCTGGGTGGCGATGGCATCGACGAGCAGTTCGCAGGTGACACGGTCGCTGCGGTCGAGCCCTGACCCGTCGACGGTGCGCATCCCGGCGACGTCGACGCCCCGCAGCACGAGTGCGGCACGGGTGGCGGCGATACCGTCGGCCGTGGTGCCCTTGCCCGCGGTCCGGAAGCCGATCTCCTTCATGAGCATCTCCGCAGTCGTGTTGTCGCTCCAGCGCAGCATCTCCCCGACGATGTCGCCGAGCGTGGCCGATCGGATCTCGGCCACC
>JAYTFI010000008.1:0-4591 GCA_043734485.1 Acidimicrobiales bacterium
GTGCCACGCCACGATCGCAGCCGAGCGCGCATCGTTCGGGTCCGTCTTGTCGATCTTGCCGCGCTCCAACAGGCGCACCCGCGACGACAACTTCGGTGGAACATCGACGACATGTTCGCCGGCGGCCACGAGCTGCTGGGCGAGCAACGCGCCCATCCCTGTCGCCCCCTCGACCGCCCACGTGCGCGGTGTGAACCGAGTCGCCCAGGCGAGCAGCCGTTCACGCTGATGGCAGTCGGCGACCACGCGCAACGTGTCGATCACCGCCTCGTTGTGGTCGACCGCTGCTGCGGTGTGGGACCCTTTGTGAGGGTCGATGCCGATCATGAACATAGCGTGCTCCAATGCTTGTCGATGTGTGGTTTCGCCACGGTGGGCACACCTGATATGTGGTTGATGCCGTTCCTCTTACGAGCCACACCGCGACTGGATCTGACCGGCTGATCGCTTCGCTCAGAAGTCAACCGTGACGGCGACAGGGCATTCGAGAGACACACCCGGCCAGACCCCGAACGCTACGAACACCGCAACGTCCTTGCATCACATCCTCTATCAGGGCATTCTGCGCTCGTGGAAGTGACACGCTTGCCGAGCCCTGTCACTTCCAGCGAGGGCTCGGGAGAGGCTCGTCGCGCTCGGGTGACGATCGGGTCGTGGTCCGACCCAGTGAGCGGACCAATGCCAGCGGAAGGGACCTCGCTCGCCTTGGCTAATGTTCGGTGATGCCCGCCGGGACCCCTGCGTCGTCCATCGATCGATATCTCGGGCGCATCGGGTATGACGGCGCTCGGGAACCGACATTGGCGACGCTGCAGGCGCTCGTGGCGTGCCACACCGAGGCGATCGCGTTCGAGAACCTGACGCCACTGACTGCTGCCGCGGTGCGGCTCGAGTCAGCGGCGCTCGAGGAGAAGATGGTCGCGGGCCGACGCGGCGGCTATTGCTTCGAGCACAACCTGCTGCTGTGTGATGCTCTCGAGCAGCTCGGGTTCCGCACCATCGGGCTGGCGGCGCGGGTGCTGTGGAACTGGCCCGAGGGACTCGGTACCCCGCCGCGGACTCACATGCTGGTGCGGGTCGAGTTGGACGACGGCTCCTATGTGGTCGACACCGGGTTCGGCGGCCTCACGCTAACCGGGGTGCTACGGCTCGAAACCGATGTACAACAGCGCACGCCGCATGAGCCGTTCCGGCTCGCCGCCGCCGCCGTCTTGTCCGATCGTGCCGCGGACCCGTCGCAGCCGGACGGCGAGTTGCAACTGCAAGCGCTGCTCGGTGAGCGGTGGCGTCCGCTCTACCAGTTCAACCTCCAGCCACAGCAGCGCATCGACTACGAGGTGGCCAGCTGGTACGTGTCGACCCTTCCGGAGTCGCTGTTCGTGCAGCACCTGATGGCCGGCCGGCCGACACCGGATCGGCGCTTCGGGCTGATCGACAACACGTTGACCGTGCGCCACCGCGACGGCCCGAGCGAGCGGACGGTCTTGAACTCGGTCCAAGCGCTGGAGACCTCGTTGGAGCGCGACTTCCTGCTCGACCTCTCCGGGGTGATCGGCCTGCGCGCCACACTGCAACGGTTCTTCTGAACGAACGAGGTAGCCCACCGCACCGGCTCAGCATCCGCGCTTGCGCCAGAACTGCCTGATCTGACGCTAGACACGACGTGCAAAGCTGGAGCAGTGAAACCAGGCGAACGGATGCTGTTGTGGTGCGACGGTGGGCCGAATCTCGGTCGGGCAACCGTCTTTCCGCCACCGTTGGAATTCGACGCCGAAGGCGGGATCTACGTCTTGGTCGACGATGGTCCCCGGAGCAATGGCACTACGCCTTCGTCAGCACCAATCGAGTCGCCCAGTAGTACCGAGCTGCCGCTCGGCGCTCGTCGTTCTGCGCCGATGATCACGCTTGCATCACATCCTCTATCAGGGCAATCTGATCGGGTGTTCCGGAGGGCTGCTTCCATTTTCGTGCTGGTGAGCCTCGCCCTCGTCACTGGCTGCGGGTCGGGTGCGACTACCGCAAAAAGTCTGGGGTCGAAAACAGCAGCAACGACGAGCGCGGAGCCCTCGACAGAGACAACGGCTACAGGGCCAACCTCGACGAGTGGGCCGTCCGAGAGTACGTCAACGACCGCTACAGTCCCGCTCACGTCGGCCGTCGAGGCAAACGCGAAAGTGTGCTCGGGCGGAGATCTCAAGTCCGTCGCTGACCCCCACTACGACGGGGCGATGGGCAACGTCAAGCTGATCGTCCGACTGACGAATGCCAGCGATGCACCGTGCTGGATGCCGGCGCCTTCGCCGACCTTGTCCGGCATTCGCGGCGACGGCACCGTTGTCGCCTTCAATGCTCCGGGTGGCGGAACGTACTTCGGCAACCCCAGTCCATTTACCGGCCCACTGCGGCCGGGGGCGCAAGCGGCCGTGTGGATCAACGGCGGAGAAGCGAGCTTTTGTGTGACCGACGGAAGCAGCCAGACCTGGAAGGCGATGCTCCTCGGACTTCCCGACGGGTCCACGGTTGAGTTCACCACGGGCTTCGACACCATCTGCGGCATCTCTGGCATCAGCCTGTTCGGGGTCGACGACTCGCAGCCAGGGGCAACGGACAACCCCGACGGAAGCTGTGGCACGGTCGTTCCATCGACGATCAATCCGAGCGAGGGCTTGACGACGTTCATGACCCTCGTTCCTGGCACAACCTCCTTGGATTACACGTTTGCGGCGCGGCCATTGACGGTGTGCCCGGGCGATACGGTGCACATCACCGTCGGCATCCACAACTCTGGCCAGAACCAAGCTGAAGTCGGGTCCAGGCTGGTGATCACTGACGTGCTCCCTCACATCGATCTCGGCAGTTTCGGTCCGGTGACCGTGCCTCCCGGTGAGGACAGGACAGTGCAAGTCGATCTGATCATCCCGCTTCTGCCGCCCGGTGACTACAGGCTCTTCGTCGCTGATGACACCGCGTTCCACCACGCAGTGATCACAGTGAAGGCGGCGCCTTCCACCTGACACCGATCTGCCGATCCCGCGCATGTTGACGATCACCCGTGTATCCGCAGTTCTGCATCCGCGATGAGGCTTGCGCCGGCGCGCCATGTCGGGCAATCGGAGCGTTCCTCGTTCAGACGTCAAACGTTCCGGTGAGCGTGCTTCCGTCTGCTGAAGTGCCGGTGACAGTCAGTACCTCGGACTGCGCTGAGCCGTTGATGAAGCCAACCTTGCCGGCGATCTTTCCTCGTCCGTCGATCGGGTAGCTGGAGTCGCCGTACTTGGCTGAGCTGACGGTCAGAATTGACCCGGGCTGAAGTCCGCTCACATCGAAGCTTCCCGCTGGGCCGGCGTCGCGCACGTAGCAGATCTTTGCGTCACCCGATCGGAGACATTGTGCCTCCGACGAGTCAGCGCAGCCCGAGATGAGGAATGGGAACGCTCCGAAGGCCAGCAATGAGATCCCAACTGACACGCGCAGCACCGCCTCAGTATGCAGCATCGGGCGGGAGTCGAACGACGCCGGCGTGCGGCCAGATCTGCCAGTGCGCCGCGCCACTCCTGAGATTCGCGAAGCGAGCAGAACGCGCGCTCTCGGGCCCGGCGTTCTGGGATGCGGCGCCGGCAGCAAGGGGCGCGATGGATGGTTACCATCGGACGCATGACTGGATTCGAGACGGTGTGTGTTGCGGCCATCCAAGCGACGCCGGTTATCCTCGATGCCGACGCGACCATCGACAAGGCCATCGAGCTCCTCGGCGAGGCGGCGGATGGTGGTGCAACCCTGGTGGTCTTCCCGGAGTGCTTCGTGTCTGTGTACCCGAGCGGGGCGTGGGCGGCGCAGGCGGCGACCTGGACTGAGGGGTGTGATGAACTGTGGGAGCGGATGTGGGCGTCGAGCGTCGACGTCCGCGGGCCGCTGGTCGATCGACTGACCATGGCGTGCGCGGAGCGCGGCGTTCATCTCGCCATCGGTATCAACGAGCGCGAAGATGACCGGCCCGGCACGCTGTACAACACGCTGTTGGTGATCGGCGGCGAGGGGGTGCTGCACCGGCATCGCAAGCTGATGCCCACGATGCACGAGCGCGTGTTCCACGGGGTGGGCGCTGGCGACGATCTCGGTGTGGTCGAGCTTCCTGGGAGCGCCCGGGTGGGGGGCCTCATCTGTTGGGAGAACCGAATGCCGCTCGCGCGATGGCGCGTCTATCAGGGCGGTCCTCAGATCTGGCTAGCACCGACCGCGGACGACAGCGACGGCTGGATTGCGTCGATGCGACACATCGCCATCGAGGCAGGCGCTTTCGTGGTGAGCGTGCCGCAGTTCATCCCGGCGAGCGCGTTCCCGGATGACTTCCCGGTGGCGTTGCCCGACGGCGTTGACGTCTTTGGCCGAGGGGGAGCGTGCATCGTGTCGCCCGGTGGCGATGTGATTGCAGGCCCGCTCTATGACGAAGAGGGGATCGTCGTCGCGGACTGCGACCTTCGTGGGGCGCTGCACGCCAAACGCTACTTCGACGTCGTCGGTCACTACGGCCGAGCCGACGTGCTCGCGCCGGGCCACCCAGCCCTCCCGTGCTGATCGCGCTCCAACACGG
>JAYTFI010000009.1:0-4841 GCA_043734485.1 Acidimicrobiales bacterium
GGTGGTGTTTGGTGACGTGTTGGTGGCTGGGTGAGGATGGCGGGGTTCTTGTAACGCGAGGGACCCCTCCCGGTTCGTCGAGTTGACGCTCGGCGGGGAGGGGTCCGGGAGGGTGCGTATTCACCCGTGGCCATTGTATGGCCGTGTCCTGTTTCTGTCGATGTGTATGCGGCTGCTGGCCGTGGTGTGGTTGCGCCGCGTGCGGCGTGTCCGTCGTGTCGGGGGATGATGGGGTTCTGGTCTGGGTATGAGCGCACGGTCCGGGTCGGGTGTCGTGATTTGCGGGTGTGGCTGGTTCGGGCGCGGTGTTCGCCGTGTGGGGTGTCGCATGCGCTGGTTCCGTCGTTTTTGCTGGTCGGTCGTCTGAATGTGGTTGACACGATCGGCGGTGTCCTCGCCGCGGTCGCGTCTGGCCGGTCGGTGGGCCGGGTCGCGGCTGATGTTGATGTTCCGTTTACGACGGCGCGTGGCTGGGTTGACGGTTCCGTGACCGGGCGGGAGTGATGTTGTCGGGTTTCGCGGCGTTGACGGTTGAGCTCGGTGGTGATGTCGGGTCACGGTGGCCTCGCCTGGTTGCTGCCGCGACGATTGTTGCGATTGTTGCGATCATCTGCGCGCATAGGGCGGCGCTGCGCCGCATCGAGACCGGCCAAGGCCGGCGTCGTTTCGTTGACCGCCTCGCAGTTGTTCGCGGAGTTGGCTGCCGCGCCTGTTCAACACGAGGCGCTTCACGCGGCGGTCGTCCGGGTCGGCCGCACGGTTGACAAGACCTCGCGCCTCGGCGTTGCTTTCAGGTGCACGATGCGGGTGTCATCGTGAACGGAATGGCACCTGCTTCCTTGAACCCGCCCATCGAAGATTTCGTCGAGCCTCCACCGATGCCGTTCAGCGTGCCAGGTGATCCGGCGCCTCCCGGGAGATCGATGGTGTAGGCACCGCCGCCTGTCGCCATTCCGCCGACCGAATACTTGTATGAGCCTGCGAGGCCCCCGGTGAAGGAGATGTTGAGCCCGCCACCGTGAAGGACGAATGGCACCATGATGTCGCATATCACCTCGTCCACCACGAACTTCTGTTTGCCACCGACCACTCGGTACGCCGCAGTTTGCTTCGTGTCGAAATCGACCGACGCCTTCGCCACCCCCCGCTTGGAGCGTGCAGTGAGCGACACCGTGCCCGTCTGGTCCTTCTCGGGTGATGCCGTGTAGACGAACGTGGCGTCAGCAGGAATCTTCCCATCAGACGGTGTCACGGAGGTGGTGCCGGAAGCGAGAGTCGCCGTCACCGTCCCCCCGACCTGACCCCCGTCGATCTTGCTCCGAGGAGCTGCCGTGATGGTCGATGTCGAGCTCGGCTTCATGCCTTTGGGGCCCGGCGATGCCGCGGGCTGAAGACGCACGCAACGCCCGGACTCCCAGCCCTTCTGGGCCCCTTTCACCAATGCATCCCGGGCGACCACCTCGAAGAGGCTCGCTACCCGAATGGCATCTCCGACGAAGGTGTCGGTGACCGTTCCACCGGACCGGTTGAACGTTGCCGTCGCCCTTCCATCATTTGGTATACCCACGGTGAGGTCGACAAATTGACCTTTGCCGCCAGAGAAGTCGGCAATCTGCGTTCGCGCCGTAACATCGACCTCGGCGACCTCAGCTTCGTCGTTGGTTCGGCCCGAGACGGTCACTTCGAGTTTCAGGGTCTGGCCAACCCGTCCCTTCGACGCAGCGGTGTCCACCACGGCCGTCGCTTGGAATTTCCCCTCCGGGTCCGGACACGGGCCAATCACCAAACTGGTGCGAAAGTTTGTGTCGACCCCGCCTTCCGTTCCCTTGTACGCGGCATCGAAGAGCGCTTTCGAGAGCGACGCCGTGAGCTTCGCTTCAGAACCGGCCTGTCCTGCTGCGCCGATCGATCCCGACTCCGGTGGGGCACCTTCTTTCGCATCGTTCGACGCGGTGACTGCGCCTTCGGCACCCAGGAGAACGGTAACGAGACCGGCGAACAGACCCATGCCAATGTTCGGGGTCGCTCCGGCTTGCGTCCGGACGAATCCAGCGAGCTCCACGCCCGACCCGTCAGTCGGTGTAAAGGCTGCAGGCGCGACAACTGTTTCAGCCGGTGCACCTGTCGATGCGATGGTGGTGGACGTGTCGGCGGTCGAGGAGCCCATGGCTTGTAGTTGCGGGACCTTCATGGCGGTGACTGCGGCGAGGAGCGAGGCTGAGCTTGCTGCGAAGGCGCTGTCGGTGGGCGCCGGCCCCCCAAGCTCCTTCTCCAAACCCGTAAGTGTCCATAGTTGCCGTTCGAACCGTCCGCTCAACGTGCTCAGCACCTGTCGACGCTCTTCCGTCGAAAGCTTGAGGAAGTCCCGAATTCCGGACTGCAACATTGCGGTGTTCACTACGTCTCCCTTCACCAGAACGCGTTCGGAGGCCACGGAGGATGACTCGACGGGTGCAGTGTGACCGGATCCGGCGGCGGTCGAGATGGACACGCTGGCTGACGTATTCGGTGAGCTGCCGGAGCCACCGCACGAGGCCAGAACGCACATCGCAATCGCAAGGGGGAGTACGACCCGAGATAACGGCCGCGGGACTGAGGGTGCGCTGAGCATCCGATCAAGGTAGTTGTCTTTCGCCGCTTTCCAGCGGTGGGCTCGTCGGCCGGCTTCGTCGGCCGGGGGCGGCCTCGTCGTGGCGATGGGGCGGGGTAGGCGCTGCCGCCCGCGCCTGTGCCACGACAAGCTGACTCGCGAATTTCGGAAGCCACTTGCGATTCGGCGCACAATCTGTGCTGACTCAGAGCACGAGAGCTGGGACAGTACTTTGGCGAGGAACGCTCGTACGGTCGCGTCGGACCCGCCATGTCCGCCAAGGTCGTTGAGCAACGGCGTTACTACTACGTGGGCGACATCGGCCGGGAGAATGTCTGCGGCGGCCGAGCGGCGTAGAGCCGATTCAGTAAGAGGCCGCGCGGATTGGGCTGTAGCGCTGTGACCTGGTTGTTTGTGGTCGGGTGACCATCCACTTGTTGTTTGGGTATCCCCGGAAGAATCGGGGTTGGAAAACCAATCAAACAACGAGTGGAGGTCGGCAGTCATTATGCGCGCGCTTGATCCTGAGGTGGTGGATGTGTTGTGGGCGGCATTCGAACCGTTGATTCCACGCGTGGTGGACACGCACCCGTTGGGTTGTCACCGGTATCGGTTGTCTGATCGTGCGTGTTTCGACGTCGTCGTGACTCGTCTTGCTACCGGGTGTTCTTGGGAAGACGCGGAGCGTCTCTGTGGCAGTGTCGTTTCCGACACGACCGTACGATCGCGACGGAACGAATGGGTCGCCGCGGGCGTGTTTGATCTGATCGCGAACGAGGCGATCGGTGGGTACGACCGGATTATTGGACTTGAGCTGGGTGACGTTGCTGTCGATGGCTGTCTGAACAAAGCGCCGTGCGGCGGGGAGGGAACCGGTCCGAACCCAACGGACCGGGCGAAGCTGGGCTGGAAGTGGTCGATCCTGACAGATCTACGCGGGATCCCGATCGGGTGGGCGATTGACGGTGCGAACCGTCACGACTCGATTCTCCTCGCGCCGACGCTCGATAACGCAGCGGGGCGGCATTTGCTCGCGGAGATTGAGACGATCTGGCTCGATCGCGGATATGACAGCCAAGTCACGCGTGAACGTCTCATTGAGCGCGGGATTGCTGACGCGGTCATCGCGAAGAAGCGACGGCCCGGCGGGAGTCGACCTGGGTCGGTAAAGAAGCAGCCGATGGGCTTGCGGTGGCCAGTGGAACGAACGAATTCGTGGCTCACCAATTTCGGTCAACTCCGACGAAACACCGACCGCTTCACTCGACACCGATTGGCACAACTCGCCCTCGCGGTCGGATTCCTCCTCACAGCCAAGCTCATCGACTGGCGAAACCGCTGGTCACCGGCCCCAACACCTATCCGCTGAGCCTCTAAGTGGACGTTTCGAGGATTTCAAAATAAGGCGGGTTTCGCCGTTCTTCGCGACCTACGAGACGTCCGACGGGCAGTACGTCGCAGTCGGGGCCGCGGAGCCGCAGTTCTATGCCGAACTGCTCCGTCGGATCGGGATCGCCGACCCGGACGAGCTTCCGAATCAGCACGACCGATCCCGATGGCCGGAAGTCCGCCTGCGGTTCGCATCGATCTTTGCCTCGAAAAGCCGCTCCGAATGGTGCGAAATCCTCGAAGGCACCGACGCATGCTTCGCGCCCGTGCTGAACCTACGCGAGGCCGCCGAACATCCCCACAACCGCGAACGCGCGACCTTCGTCGAACTCGACGGGGTCTTACAACCATCGCCGGCACCACGGTTCAGTCGCACACCCGCGGCAACACCAACCTTCCCCGATGACGCCACCCTGAACATTCGCACCGTCCTCGAGAACTGGAGCGCCTGACGCTCGGCATCTTCATTCTCTTGTGACGCAGGTCGGCTCGCTTACGAGAGCGCCTCGTTGATGGCCCAGTACTCCCGAAGCTGTCCCAGTACGCAAGGTAGCGCTCTGAGTGGTCCGCATGAACCGAACCAGCACATGTCAAGCGTTGCTGTGTCAAGCGTTGCTGTGGTCCGCGTCGCGCCGCCTCAGATCCGCGTCAACTGCGACTTCGACTCGAAGGCCACACTCAATGTGACCTGCGGAAACGTCTTCAAAACACGGTGGAGGTGGGCCCGGGTTCCAGAGTTAATCGTGTGTGTGGGGTGTTCTGGGGGGTGAACGTGCTGGTGAGGGCTGTGACGGGTGTTCGGAGAGCGTGAAAGTGTAGGCACACGATTTGGTCGTGGATCCGGGTTGTGTGCTGGATGGGT
>JAYTFI010000010.1:0-6561 GCA_043734485.1 Acidimicrobiales bacterium
GGCGGCGCCGGCCCGACGTCGTACGCGTCGTCGAAGGCCGGCGTCATCAGCCTCACCCAGTCGTCTGCTGTCCAACTGGCGGCGATGCGTATCCGGGTCAACGCGATCTCGCCCGGGTCGATCCTCACCGATCTCGTGATTCGCCTGAGGGGTGCGGCCGAGAAGCTGATACCCGTGATGGAACGAACCCAGCCGTGGCCCGAGCACGGGACCGCCGAGCACGTCGCGGGTGCCGCGCTGTTCCTTGCGTCCGAGGACGCGAGGTTCGTGACGGGCCACAACCTCGTGGTCGACGGCGGGCTCACCGCCGCCGGTCCGCGCTTCTTCGACCGGATACGCGAGATCGAGGAGGGCCTCGAGCGCGAGCGGGCCGCGGCGGGGAGCGGGGTCGACGATGCGCGTTGACCAGGCACTCGCCGATGAGCTCCACCGCCACGGTGTCCGCCAGATCTTCGGGCTGATGGGCGAGGACACGGCGAAGCTCATCCTGCGACTGACGGCGCTCGGTGCCTCGTACCTCAGCAGCCGCCACGAGCTGGGCGCGGTCGGAATGGCCGATGGGTACGCACGGGTGACAGGGGATCTCGGGGTCGCCGTGCTGAGCCGTGGGCCGGGCTTCCTGAACGGCCTCACCTCGCTCGTGACCGCGTCGCGGAGCGGGTCGAAGGTGCTCGTGCTTGTCGCCCACAGTGCCGATGCGCTCCCACGCGAGCCGACAGTCCGAGCGACGGCACGGCGGAGCCACAAGTTCATCGATCAGGAGTCGATCCTCGACGCGATCGGGGTCGAGCACCTCACCTTCCACGATCCGGCCACCGCCGCGGCGGATCTGGCGGCGACGATCGCGCTGGTGCGCACGGGCGTCACGCTGGTCGTCAATCTCCCGATGGATTACGTCGTGGCGAGCTTCGACCAGGCGAACCCCAGATCCAGCGTCGTGCTCGCGCCCCCCAGCGGTCCCCGGCCACCGGACCCGGCCGAGATCGAGCAGGTCGCCGATCTCCTCGAGACGACGTGGGCCGCCTCGAACCCGATCGTGCTCGCCGGCCGAGGCGCCGTGCGCGCCGACGCCGGTGCCGACCTCGCACGCCTGGCAGAGATGACCGGATCGCTCGTCACCACGACGCTGCCGGCCACATCGATGTTCCGCGGGGATCCCTTCGACCTCGGCATCATGGGGACGTTCTCCACCGATGTCGCGTCCGAGCTGCTCGCCCGCTGCGACGTACTGCTCGCGTTCGGCGCCTCGCTCAACCGACTCACCACATACGGCAACGCGCTGACCCCGAAGGCTCGTATCGTCCACTTCGATGACGACCCTGCGGCGTTCGGCAAGCACGTCGAGGCCGAGCTCGTGGTCCATGGGGACGTCGCCCTCGCCGCGAAGGCGCTGATCGCCGAGCTCGAACGCCGAGGTCACCGCTACGAGGGTTACCGCACGAGTGCGATTGCCGAGCAGATCGCGTCGTTCGACCGGCAGGCCGGCATCCGCGATCAGAGCGACGCTGAGGGCCTCGACACCCGCGTCGTGTCGATCGCCCTCAACGACGCGATCCCGAAGGAGCGGGTGCTGGTCTTCGATCCGGGCCACTACTTCGCGCTGATGCTGCCGTTCTTCGACGTCGCCGACCCGAAGTCTTTGGTGTTGCCGCTCGACTTCGGCGCCATCGGCACAGGTGGCCCGATGGCGACCGGCGCGGCGCTCGCGCAGCGCGACCGTCTCACCGTGCTGGCGGCCGGTGACGGTGGCTACATGCTGACCATGAGCGAGCTGGACACCGCCATCCGGGCTCGCGTTCCGTTGCTCGTCCTGGTGTTCAACGATTCGGCCTACGGCGCCGAGGTCCACATCCTCGGAGCCGAGGGCCTGCCCACCGAGCTCGCCCGCTTCGATGTGCGCGCCTTCGACCAGATCGCCGTCAGCATGGGCGCCGAAGGGATACCGATCCACACGCTCGCCGACGTCGACTGTCTGCGGAAGCGCCTCGAACACGGACTCGACGGCGTGCTCGTCGCCGATGTCCGCATCACCACCGCGGTCCGGGCCGACTTCGTCAACGCCATATCGCTCGTGACCGGGCAGAAGGCGAAGTGAGCGTCAGCGGCTCGTCCAGCCGCCGTCGATCGTGAGGATCTGGCCGGTGCAGTAGCTCGACGCATCCGAGGCGAGGAACAGCAGCGCGCCGTCGAGCTCGCCCTCTCGTCCGAAGCGGCCCATGGGGCAGTTCGATTCGATGAACTCCACCGCGCCGCGATCCGCGAAGAGGCTCTCCGTCATCTCGCTGTGGAACCACCCCGGCGCCAACGCGTTGACCCGTACCCCCTTGCGGGCCCACTGCACGGCAAGCTCCCGGGTCAGGTTGACGACCGCGCCCTTGCTGGCCGTGTAGCTCGCCTGTTTGATCGGCGCCGACGCGACGAGACCGAGGATCGACGCGACGTTGACGATCGACCCGGAGCGGCGTTCGAGCATCGAGGCACTGAGGGCACGGGTGACGCGGTACATGGCGACGAGGTTGAGGTCGATCACCGAGCGGAATTCCTCGACGCCCTCGCCGCCCCCTTCGTCAGGGTTCGCGGAGCGGCCGGCGTTGTTCACGAGGACGTCCACCCTTTCGAAACGCTCTATCGTGGTGCGCGCGAGGTGTTCCACGTCGGTGTCCTCGGCGACGTCGCAGCGGACGGGGACGATGTTCGCGTGGCGCTCGGCCAGCTCCTCCAGCCGGTCGAGGCGGCGCGCCGCGACCACGACGTCTGCCCCGGCGCACGCCAGCACCGCGGCGAAACGGCGCCCGAGACCACTGGACGCGCCGGTCACGACGGCGACCTTTCCGCGCAACACGTCCGAACGTGCCGGTTCCGTCACCGCGTCATCCATCGTGCGTCGCCGTTCAGACGCGCTGGAGGAGCGTGCCGGTCCCGAGCCCGCCACCGCAGCACATGGACACCAGGGCCCACTCCTTGTCGCTGCGTTCGAGCTCGTGCACTGCAGTCGTGACGAGACGCGTACCGGTCGACCCGAGCGCGTGCCCGATGGCGATCGCACCACCGTTCGGGTTCGTGCGCTCCAGCGGTGCACGGGTCTCCCGGGCCCAGGCGATCACGACGGACGCGAAGGCCTCGTTGATCTCGAAGATGTCGATGTCGCTCATCGACAACCCGCTCCGCTGGAGGAGGAGACGCGTCGCCTCCATCGGCCCGGTGAGCATCAGGACCGGATCGGTGCCGACGAGGCAGTGGTCGACGATGCGGGCCCGAACCTTGAGCCCCAGCTCGGCTGCGCGCTCCGCGGAGGCGATCATCACCGCCGAGGACTGGTCGGCGAGCTGGCTCGCGGTGCCCGCTGTGTGCACGCTGTCGGGACGCCCGACCGGCTTCAGCCGGCCGAGTGCTTCGAGCGACGTCGCGCGGAGACCCTCGTCGCGCGCGACGTGGCGGAGCGCTCCGGTCGCCACGCCGTCCTCGCCGATGACAGGCGCGTCGACGGCGATGACCTGACCGTCGAAGCGGCCCTCGGCCCATGCCTGCGAAGCGTTCGTCTGGCTCGCTAGGCCGAGCTCGTCGCACTCGCTTCGAGTGACGCCCCACTTCGCCGCGATGCGTTCCGCCGCGTCGAACTGACTGATCCATTCGTAGTGCATCCGGTAGGTGGCCGTGATCGGCTCGCCCGGCCCGGCCTTGCGGCTCGTGGCGACGGGGAACTGGCTCATGCTCTCGACGCCGCACGCGACCGCGACTTCGATGACGCCCGATCCGACGAGCGAGGCCGCGAGGCCGAGCGCCTGCTGGGATGAGCCGCACTGCGAATCGATGGTCGTTGCGGCGACGCTCATCGGCAGCCCGGCGGCGAGCCACGACGTGCGGGTGATGTTCGTCGACTGCGCGCCGCTCTGGTTGATGCAGCCGCCGATGACCTGGTCGACGTGGATCGGGTCGATCCCCGATCGCTCGATCACGGCCTTCTGCGTCAGGCCGAGGAGGGCGCTCGAATGCATCCCGGCCAGGCCACCTCCCGAGCGGCCCTGCGGTGTGCGCACGGCATCGACGACGACGACGTCTCGCAGCATTGGTCCACGACGGTTCATCTTCCGGTCCTCCTGGGTTGGGTGCCGGCCGCTCACTCGGCGGCGGTGCTCGTCTCTCGCAGGTGCTTCTGCCACCGCGCGTAGTCCGCCTTGCCGTTCGCCGCCCGACCGAGCGACGACACGAAAACGATGCGCTTCGGCACCTTGTACCCGGCCAGAACAGAACGCACGTGGGCCGCGATCTCATCAGCGTCGACCGTGGCCTCCGGTGCCGGCTCGACGACCGCGTTGACGGACTCACCGAAGCGCTCGTCGGGGAGCCCGACGACGACCGCGTCTCGCACCGAGGGGTGCGTCTTCATGGCTTCTTCGACCTCTTCGGGGAAGACCTTCTCGCCGCCGGTGTTGATGCACGTCGATCCCCGTCCGAGGAACGTGAGCGACCCGTCGGCGTTGACCGTCACGTAGTCGCCGGGGATCGAGTAACGCTCGCCGTCGATCACCCGGAACGCCCGGGCGGTCTTCTCGGGGTCTTTGTAGTAGCCGACCGGCATGAAGCCGCGAACTCCGACGAGGCCGACCTCACCGGTCCCGGGCGCGATGAAGCGGCCGTCGGCGGCGATGACACGGGTGTTGGCCGACACCTTGAACTGCCCGGTCGGACTCGCACCTGCGGCCGCGCCGCCCGCGCCGGTCGCGACCGACGACGCAACGCCCATCGCCTCTGCCGAACCGAGCGAGTCGGACAGCGTCATCGTCGGGTTGTGGCGCAGCAGGCCGTCCTTCGTGGCGGTAGACCACATCACGCCGGAGGACGTCATGGAGCGCAGGCTGGAAATGTCCCAGCGTCCGGGATCCTCGTCGAGGGCGCGCAGGATGGGCTTGCCGAAGGCGTCGCCCACGATGGCCATGGCCGTGACCCGTTGTTCCTGCACCGTGTCGAGCAGCTCCACGACGTCGAATCCGGTGCTCTGCAGCGTGACGACCGCACCACCGACGGTCATCGCCCGCAGCGACGTGACGAACCCGGTGCCGTGCATGAGCGGCGCCGCGGGGAGATGCACGGTGCCGACCTGGCTGGCCGGCGGTTCTGTAGGGGGAAGCACGAGTCCGGTGGACGTCAGATACTCGAGGACGTCGGCCTGACGCCACATGACCCCTTTGGGAAGACCCGTTGTCCCACCCGTATAGAGCAGGTACAGGTCATCCGCTGAGCGTCCCCAAGGGGCATGGACGCCCACCGGCGCAGCAGTCGCCTTCGAATCGTCGTAGCGGACGGCCCAAGGAGGGCAGGGCCCGGAGTGGTCGTCGACCCACAGCCAGGTCGCGACGAGCGGCACGTCCGCGCGGATCCGCTCGATCGTCTCGGCGAAGCGGCCGTGGAAGACGACAGCCACAACGTCGGCGTTGGTCCAGAGGTAGACCAGCTCGGCGTCCTTGTAGCGGTAGTTCGTGTTCACCGGGACGAGCCCCGCCTTGAAGCACGCCCATACCGACTCAAGGTACTCCGGGCAGTTGTACAGGTACTGCGCGACCTTGCCCTGCTTCGCGGCTCCGGCGTGGAGCAGAACCGTGGCGAGCGAGTCGGCGTGCGCCGCGGTCGCGTCCCAGGACTGGCGACGCGCCCCGTGGATCTGGCAGGGCGCATCGGGGGTACGCCGAGCCTGCGCGTCCCAGAGATCGGCGAAGTTCGCTCGCGGGTACGGCTCGGCGATATCGGTCATGTCTGGGGCGGCTCGATGCTGAGCAAGCGCCGGCCGATCAGCTGCGCGCCGCCGACCACAGTAAGCGTGACGACACTCATCACCGTGCCGAGCGCGGCGATGAGCTGGAAACCGCCGTTCTCGAACCGGTCGAGGATCACCGACCCGATCACAGGCGTGTTTGGTCCGACGAGGAACACCGACGCCGTCAGATCGCCCGCCATCAGCACGAAGGACAGCGACCATACGGCCACGAGGCCGGGCATGATCAGCGGGAGCTCGATGCGGGTGAACGTGCGTCCCGGCGACGCCCCGCAGACCTGTGCGGTCTCGGTGAGGTCACGCCCGACCTGCGCGTAGGCGGCGTTCGCCAGGACGGAGCCGAACGGCAGGTAGATGACGAAGTACACCAGCAGCAGGATGGTGAGCGTGCCCTGCAGCCGGTACGAAGTCCCCGGGAACTTCAGAGGCCCGAGCGCGATGAGAAACGCCAGCGCCATGACGAGATGCGAGAGCGTCGCCGGGATCTTCGTCACGAACTCGACGACGCTTCCGCCGATGCGCCCCGCGCGACGGGTGTAGCGGGCGAGCAGAGCGATGACGAACACGGAGATGGTGGCGCCGGCGATACCGAGGATGAGGCTGTCCTTCAGGCCCTTCTGAGCGAAGTCGTCGTTGAAGAACACGTCGCGGTAGTTCTGGGTGTCCCACCGCAAGTGCAGCTTCGCCGTCCAGAACTTCTGCATCGACAGGATCAACAGAGCGATGAACGGAAGCACCGACGTCAGCGCGACGTACAGCAGCATCGCGGCCCGCACGACCCAGCGCATCCC
>JAYTFI010000011.1:0-1812 GCA_043734485.1 Acidimicrobiales bacterium
TCGCTACCCTCGTCGTCGATGACCCGTGCGTTCGCCGTCGTGTGGAACCGCGCCGTCGCGGCAATGTCGTCCTTCGTGGTGACCGATGACGCGACGCCCAGTGCCTCCGAAGAGCCGAGCGAATCGACCAGCGAGAGCTTCGGCATGTGCCCGAGGAGGCGCGCCTTCGTCTCGGCCGAGAACATCACGCCCGACGAAGCGATGCCGCGCAGCGACGACATGTCCCAGCGATTCGGTTCGTCATCGAGCGCATCCGCGATCGGCATGGCGAACGCGTCGCCGACGATGGCCAGCGAGGTGGCCCGCTCGCGCTCAATCGTGTCGAGCAGCTCGACAGCGTCGAAGCTGCGCCCGACCAGCGTGAGGACGGCGCCACCGACGCTCATGGCCCGGGTCGAGGAGTTCAGCCCGACGCCATGCATCAGCGGCGAGGCCGGGAGGTGCACCGGCCGGCCGTCAGGATCGGCGGCCATCGCCTCCAGGTCGAGCGGTCCGACGAGGACGCCGAGCATGTCCGCCTGGCGCCACATCACGCCCTTCGGCAGCCCGGTGGTGCCGCCCGTGTAAAGGAGCAGGAGGTCGTCGCCCGAACGCGCCCACGCCCGAGCATCTGCAGTGGAACTCGCGACGGACTCGTAGGGCAATGCCCACGCCGGGCACGCGCCGGTGCCGTCGTCGACCCAGAGCCAGAGCCGGACCGGTCCTGTCCTACCGCGGATCCGCTCGATCGTCTCGACGAACACGCCGTGGAACACGACGGCAGCAACGTCCGCGTTCGTCCAGAGGTAGACGAGCTCGTCGTCTGTATAGCGGTAGTTGGTGTTCACCGGCACGAGCGCGCACTTGAAGCACGCCCAGACGGACTCGAGGTACTCGGGGCAGTTGTACAGGTACTGCGCGACCTTGTCCTGGGCGCCGAGACCCGCCGAGCGCAGCCCGTCGGCCACGGACGCGGCACGACCCTCGACCTCCCCCCACGAGCGCCGACGCCGACCCTGGATCTGGCATGGCGCGCCGGGGCGCCGCGCCGCCCACCAATCCCAGAGGTCGGCGAAGTTCTCGATCGTCACGACTGCCACGGAGCCCTGCCTACGGCCAGGTGATCCGTCGGAGCAGGATGTGCGGATAGCGGGTCTCGAGGACCTCCAGCACGTCCTGGATGTGCGAGGCCATCAAGTCCTCGGCCGCCTTGGCGTCGCGTCGTAACACCGCTTCCGCGATGTCGGAGTGCACTTGCTCGATCCGCTGCGCCTCCTCGGCGCTGAGCACGACCTCCTTCGCCGCTCCTGCGTAGAGGTCGCGCATGGCCTGCGCGACGAGCTGCAGCACCCCGTTGCCGGAGAGGTCCGCGATCGCCCAGTGGAAGTCGTCCACTGGCTGGTTGGCCGGGTCCCGCGCATCGGTGATGCGGTAGGCCCGCATTCGCTCCTCGAACAGCGCGACATCGGCACGGGTCGTCAAAGCCGCGACCATCGCCGGCTCGAGCACGAGGCGAGCGTCCATCAGCTCGCGCACCGAGATGCCCATGGCGTGGAAGTACATCCCCGACATCTGCGCGAAGTTCGCGCCCGACGGCGTACCAACGATGGCGCCACCATTGCGCCCGGCGCGCACATCGACGATGCCGTGCATCTCGAGGAACCGCAGGGCCTCGCGAAGCGACCAGCGGCCGACGTCGAGCGACTCGATGAGCTCGTGCTCGGGAGCGAGGATCGTGCCCGGTGCGAGGCTCTCAGATGTGATGTAGTTCAGGATCGAGGCGGCGACGTTCTCGGCCAGCTTCTTCGGCCGGGGTCCGGGTCGGATGCGGAC
>JAYTFI010000012.1:0-1522 GCA_043734485.1 Acidimicrobiales bacterium
GGGTCGTCTGGTGACAGTGCCAAAGGGACTTGGCTGGCGATGAGCGACGCTGCGCCGATCCGTGTCTCGATTTCGGCCAGGCCTGGTCCGCCGAGACGGAACTCGGTCTGCGCGGTTCCTTCCGGGATGATGATCGACGCGACAAGGTCGGGTTGGCGTTGGACGGCGGCCAGGATGCCAACGACGGTGTAGAGCTTGTCGCCGATGTAGATGGCCGGGAGCTGATCGACGCGTGCGAGGTTCAGCCGGGTGGCGGCCGCTTGGCCGATCACAGCGACGCGTTCGTGACGCGTCGAGTGTCCTTGGTCGAAGAACCGGCCAGATGCGAGCTCCGCCCGTACGGCACGGAACAGGCCCGGTGAGGCGGCTTTGATCGGCATCTGGAATTGGGTCTGGCCGAGCGGATCGTTGATCGGGACGGCACGCACGAGCGCCGCCTTGACGGGTACGTCAGACAGGGTCCCTGCGGCGACGACGCCGTTGAGACGCTCGAGTTGCTGTTGGGCGTTCCACGGAATGCTGCTCAGGCCTTTGCCGGTGGCTCGTGGCGTGGCGACGATCTCCGTTGCCGCGAGCGCGTCGAAGCGGCCGACGATCTGGTTCCCGGCGGTCTTTGATATGCCGAGCGTGGCGACGAGGGCGCCGATGCCGAGCACGGTTCCGAGCACGGTGAGCACGGCGCGGCCGGGACGGGCGAGAACCCCCGACGTGGATTCACTGAGCAGGTCGGTGACTTTGAATCGGGTGGCAACAAGGCCGTTCGGCCGCCGCCGTCGCAGTCCACGATGGGGAGAGCGCCCGGGACGCGGCTGGTGAGCGGGCGTCGGGACGGCGGTGGCCGCGGACGTGACTGTGGGGCTCGTGGTCATCGCTGCGCCTCGATTTGCCTGGCGATGGAGTGGTCCTCGGTGAGGACGCCATCGGCGATGCGGACCCGTCGCTGTGCGCGTCGGGCAACGGCGTCTTCGTGCGTGATGACGAGGACTGTGATCCCTCGTGCGACGAGCGCATCGAGGAGGTCGAGCATCGACTCGGTGTTGTGGCTGTCGAGGTTGCCGGTGGGTTCGTCGCACAGCAGCACGCTGGGATCTCCCATCAACGCCCGAGCTATGGCGACGCGCTGGCGTTCACCACCAGAAAGGCGGGTCGGGAGGAAGTTGATGCGGTGCGTCATGTCAACTTGCTCGAGTGCTCGACGGGCCCGTTGCCTTCTCTGTGCTCTCGGCGTTGCCAGATAGAGCTCGCCGAGCATCACGTTTTCGAGGACGGTGCGGTGGGCGAGTAGGTGGAACGACTGGAACACGAACCCGATCCTGTTGCCGCGCAAGGCGGCTCGGTCGGCATCGGACAGCTCTGAGACGTCGATGTCGTCGAATCGGTACGTGCCCGACGTGTGTCGATCAAGGCACCCGAGCACGTTGAGAAGCGTCGATTTGCCTGAGCCTGATTGGCCGACTATGGCAACATATTCGCCCGATCGGACGCGCAGGTTCACGTCGATGAGGGCATGTACGGGTGGGAT
>JAYTFI010000013.1:0-4420 GCA_043734485.1 Acidimicrobiales bacterium
GCCAGCCGCGGGGGTTTCGGTTGTCAAGGATCGGCGGCTGGGTCGGGTCACGCACGGAGCGTCGTGGACCGCAGCGTTGTTGAGCGTTACGCCGCCACCGCGGCCCGCTTCTGACAGGCGACGGTGACGATGATGCCGGTGCTTCGTTGGCGGATGGTGACGGTGCCGTCGCGTTCTCGTTGGGCGACGAGCTGCTCGAGGTGGACGTGGCCGTGGTGGGGGTCGCAGGCGGGGGCGAGGACCTCGACGTCGGTGAAGCCGCGGTCGCGGATCCATTCGTTCAAATGGTGGATCTCGCACTGCGTCGCGGGAAGGGTGCAGCCCGGGTAGAAGCAGGTTCGGTCGCGCGCTATCACCGCGATGCGTTGCAACGGAGTTGGGTCGCGTCTGGCTCGGCCGAACTTGAGGATCTCGCCGTGCATGTTCACGAACGAGTAGTACAGGTCGGCCTTGGCGAGATCGAACAGTGCTTCGGTTACCGCAACAGGTCCGACGCCGAGCATGTCGGCTTGGTACTTGTCGATGTCGAAGACGATCACCACTGTCGGCTTCGAGGGCTTTGCCGGTTTGGTCGTGGCTTTCCTGCCGGCTGCTCGTCGTTCAGCGATATCGGTGGGGACGGTCCTGCCCGGTGCCGCGATGCCGACGTGATCCGGACCGGCCGTACCCGTCGCATTGGTCGCATCGTTTGGCGTTGTACCAGCCGTGGTGCCTTGCAGGGCGGCAGCGTTGTTCGATGCCTGCGTCGCGCCAAAGGATTCAATGCCGGCCAGCTCGAGCAGTGCGTCGGCCATCCGCTGTTCGCGGCAGTCGCCGCCGTGAGCTCCGAGTAGTGGCGCTCGTTCGGGATGCTCTGCTCGCCAGTGCCCGTCGAGGATGGCTTCGAGCATTCCCTTGAGCGTGGCGCCCTCGATCGGGGGAAGCAGTCCCTGCAGTCCGATCATGCCTTCGGGGCCGTTGAAGAACCTGAGCGATCGCATCGCCCGTTGGCGGCGTGTCGTGTCGGTGCCGTGCTCGTGGTCGAGCCGGTGCTGTCGCACGGCCCGGACGACCTCCTCCGGCGTCTGATCGACCGCGGCCGCGGCAAGCGCCGCCGCAGCGGGGTCGCCGATCACTGGGACGAGCGCCGCAACGTGCTCGGCGGAAAGCACGCCTCCGGCGAGTAACTCGCCGGCATTTGGAATCGCGGCGACCACCGCAGCAACATCCCGACGCCGTCGAGCCTCGCGGGTCGAGATGCCGATCTCGCGGGCGAGCGACGCTACAGAGTCACGATTCTCGGGCAGCGCGGCGACGAGCATTGCGGTGGCGGCTTCGACCTGTCGACGGATCCGTTCGAGATCTCGGAGACCGATATGAATGCGATCCACGCCCCAGCCCGTCGGGTCGACCACCGGGACATGAAGGTGCGCCCATGGCGACGGCGGAGGCTGGAGGGTTATGGACACGAACATATGTTCGATCATCACGGCGCAATAGTCAAGGGGAATGTTGGAAAACATCTGCCAAGCGTCTCGAAGGCCACGCAACGCGCCAGTTCTCGGAACCAAAGGCCGGGCACCAGGCGATCGATGCGAGCGCAGTAGCGCTCGCACTCCTCGCCGAGTCGGCTGATGAGCATCGCTTCCTCGATCTCGATTCGATGCACGAGGGGCAGCGACCGGCAGCACCGACACGCCCGCCGAGACCCAGAGCCGAGCGTCAGCCCGATCCCGACCAGAAGGCCAGGATCGTTGCCGAGTGCAGCGGATACCGAACGTGACGGTAGGGACCCGTGCCGACGACGTGGTGGCCGGCGTCGACCGTGAGCGCGTTGCGATGAAACCGGCCCAGCGCCGTAACGCCCGAGCACTGAGGACGAGGGCGGCCTGACGTGCACGCGACACCGCCGACAAGCGCGATGCCATCCCGGCCAATGGTGCTGCGGTCGAGACGGAGCGAGGAGAGCAAACGGCCGTCCAAGTAGTTTTCCTCCGATCCCTTACTGGCGGTCTAGTCGGAGAGGGTGCAACCCCTGCGCGAACCGATCCCGCGACACGGGCGCGTGCTCAAGCGTCTGGGCTGACGAATCGCCCGCGGAGGCCGTCAGTGAACCCGAGGGTGAACGACGGATCCTCTCGCGGTTCGTTTGCAAGTTCGATGTCGCCGAGGCGAGCCAACGCGGGGTGGCTTGGGCTAGTTCGGCGAGGGCGAGGTGTTGACCGATGCAGCTCCGCGGTCCGAGTCCGAAGGGCAGTAAGGCGCGTTGCTGTTCGGCACTCGGATCGGTGTGCCGTTCCGATCGGAATTCGGTCGGGTCCGGCCACAGGGTCGGGTCCCGGTTCATGCCGCGCAGGTAGATGGTGACTACTTCGGTCCGCCCGACGCGCGTGGTGATGTCGCCGGTCGTGAGCGTTGGTTGGCCCACTCGGTTGGGTTCTGCGCTCCGTGGACGAGGGCCCACGAGAGGGCGGTCGATGTGGTCTCGTTGCCGGCGAGGAGCAGGCCCAGGACGTGGCCCCGCAGCGCGCGCTCACTCATCGGTGCGCCGTTTGGACGTGCGCCGAGGAGCGCGGCGAGGACACTGTCGGGGTTGCGTGGCGAGTGTCTTGCTCGCATGATGACTTCCTCCGCGTACGTATCGAGGACGGCCCGGTGACGCTTCATTCGTCGGGCCTCTGCCCCGACGGCGAACGGCACGACGCTGCGGACTTGTCCGATGCGTTTGCCGACCCACTGGACGACCTCTCGATTGTGCGCGGCGAGTTCGTCGGCCCGTTCGGTGGCCAGTTCCTCGCCGAAGAGCACCCATGCGGCCACGGCGAGTGCGATGCGGTTGGCGAGGACCTCAAGGTCGATGGACTGGTTCCTGCGGATGGCCGCGGTGTGCTGCTCGATGATGTGCGACACACCCGCGAGGCGGGGTGCGAGGGTCCGTTTGCGGAAAGCCGGCGACAGTGAAGGCTGTACGAGGGACCAGTGCTTGTCCGACTGCGTGAAGAGGTTCTCTCCGACGCCGAGGCGGATCGGGACGACGGCGCTTGGCGGTCGGCGCCACTGTTCGGCATCGGTGACCAGGAGTGTTCGGGCGATGTCGGGATCAGTGACGATCCAGGTGTTCGCTGGACCCACCTTGAGGTTGACAAGCGGCCCGAGCGATGCGGCTTCGTCGAGCCAGCGGAGCCGATCTTGGCCGAAGAGCCGCAGCGAGCGGTGGAGCGACCGGTCGATCTGCAAGGTTGGGGGTGTGACCATGAGGCGCCTCCAGCGATCAAAGCAAGTACTTTGTTTGTCTAGCTCATGACTGATATCCCGACAACCCGGACCAGAATCATCGCCGAGGCCACACGGCTGTTTGCAGCGCAAGGGATCAAGGCAACGACCGTCGCGCAGATCGAAGAAGCAGTCGGCCTGAGGAAGGGCTCTGGCGGCGTCCATCGATACTTCGCCACGAAGGACGACCTCGTGTCCGCGGTACTCGAAGCGCAACTCGACGCAGGGGCCGCGAGCGTCGAGGCGACCGGAGCGGCGCTGCCAGTCCCGCCGCCCGAAGCCAGCGGAACGTACCTTCGAGCACTCGGTGCATTGGTCTTGTCGGAAGCCGACAAGAATCGTGACGTCGCGCTGATCATGCTGCGTGATGCCCAGGCATTGGCCGGCCGACTCGACGATCATCGGCGTCGCAACGACGCAATGGCCTACGGGGCAACTGCGACAGCCGTTCGGGAGATACAGGAGCGGCTCCACGACTCGCTCGGTCTGGACGCGGATGCCTACGGATACGTGTTCCTGGCGCCGCTGATCTACTTCAAGCTCATCGAATGGGCGACGGGTCGACACCCGCTCGATGTTGGCAACGATGCGCTCGTGGAGACCTGGGCGACGGTCATGGAACCAACGTTTCGGCACCTCGCCGAGGCAGCGCAGACTCCCGTCCCGCCACCCACCCGAGCACCGCCGACAAGTAAGGCGAGGCGGTCTCGAAGGAACGGCACGCCACTAGGGTCGATCGCGGAAAGCGAGGAGCCGCAATGACGAAGTCGAGCGAGGCGTTTCGGGTCCTCGACTTTCCTGCCATTCGGACGGCAGCCCGACAGGCCGCTTCGACGGTGCTCTACGGCGCACGACGACCAGCGTCCTGCTGTGGCGCGGTGGCGACATCGAGTTCGCCCCGGCCTTCGGTCCCGCCGTCGTGCGTGATGCGGTGCTGCTGACGATTGCGATGGACGCGGCGATGTATGCGGGGCACCGCGTCGCCCACCACCGCGTGCTCTATCCGTTGGTCCACGTGATGCACCATCGATTCGCGTTGCCGCGACCCGCGCCACTGTTCGCCATGCACCCCCTCGAGATGTTCGGCTTTGGTGCTCTGTGGCTGACCGGCTCCGGCGATCATGGCTGTTCCGACGGGTCGCCGCGCCGTCGTTCCACGTCGGCCACC
>JAYTFI010000014.1:0-1942 GCA_043734485.1 Acidimicrobiales bacterium
GATCTCGCCGCTGAACGCCTTTTGGATGCGCTCGACGGTGCCCGGCTCGCAGCACTCGAGACCGTCGACCGAAGGGACCGCGTACACCGTTCCGGTTCCATCGACGGTCAGCATCGCGCTCTGCGCCTTGCGCACGGTCGGCCCGACCAGCTTGCGGATGCCGGCCAGGGTCTTGTCCGTATCGAGCGAAAGCTGTACCTGTCGGTTGACGATGGTCGGTGTGACCCACGCCCTCAGCTGTGCGGCCTCGATCTGGAGGTGCTGGTCGCCGGCCACGAACTGGATCGGGTTCGCGGTAAGGGCGGTGGCCCGGTCGACAAGGCCCTGAAGTTCGGCGGTAGTGAACTTCGACGGAAGGGGAACGCGGTTGGCCGCGATCGTGATCGGCAGCTTCCCCTGCCCGATGGCGGCCGGGATGGCACCGGCCAGTGCTGTTGCGTCGATGCCCTCACCGTCGCTCCCCGGAAGCGTCGCGAACTTGCCATTGCGCAGCTTCAGCTGCGGGTCGACCGGGTCGCGCCGCTTGTCGCCCTCCTTCTCGCTCAGGGTCCGGGCCGTGTCGCCGACAGAGACGTGCACCGGAACGGCGAGCTCCTCGGCACCGAAGAACGAGCCGAGGTACTCGCTGAGGCGATGGACAGTGGCGGGCGGCCTGCGGGCCGCGAAGGCCGCAGCCCGGATCGCCGGCCGGTCGAGGGTGATGCCGAAGCTGCCGCCGGCCGCCGTGAAACCGCCATCGGTCGTCGTCACACGAACCGGGGTGGAGCGGAGCTGTTCCTCGACGACGTCGAGCACCTTGTCGAGCTCGGCGCGATTCGTGCCGCCGATCTGATGCCCGACGATGGTGACGTTGCGCAGTACCCGATCGCCGTACGAGTGGGCGTCGATCACGGCCCAGATCAAGGCCGCGCCCACGATCACCGGGACGACTGCGGCGGCGAGCTTCACAGGAAGAGGAACGAGCCGCATGCTGCCGCAGATCGTAGGCGCGCCGACGGGTTCGACCTATCGGCGCGAGTCGGGCAGCTCCGACGGGCCGACCTGTTTCGCCAGCCAGTCGTTCAGATTTCCGCAGCCCCGCCGCGCCGCGACGATCTGTTCGTGTGCTTTCGCCGTGTGCAACCAGGCCGGCCGTCCGAAGTTCCGGTACAGCGTCATGCTCTTGTGCTTCAACAGGTCGGCCCGCGGATGGTCCTTCGGATACGGCGGCGGTGCGCGCTTCAATGCCGGGGCCCCGTGCCCGAGCCCGCCATCGTCGTCAGGCAGCGATGTCGACCGAGACCCTGGGGCCATCAAGAAGTGCGAAAGTCGACAAACACGATCACCGGAGGGGGACAACCCGATCCCGTTCGGCGCGTCGACCGGAAACACGACCTCGGCGATATGACTTGCGTCGGCTTTCGCGTAGTAGATACCGGTCCGGTCGGTGCTGCGCTCGGAGCGGAGGCTGTCATCGGTGAACCAGAACCCACCGTGCGGGACGCGGTCGATGGAACCGCCCGTCCACGTGTGCGGAAGCGGGCCGGGGCAGGTCATGCCGGCATGCTCGATCCAGCTGAAGCAGCCGCCGTTGTCGCTGATGCAGACCGCGCCGTCAGGTCCGAGCGCGGCGCCGTTCGACCCGCCGGGGATGTCGGCCACCGTTTCGCCGGCCACCAGCCACCGTTCCGGTCGGGGCCCAGAGGCCTCGTGACGCGCTCGCCGGCAAGATCAGCCTGAACGCTCCGGGTTGTGGTGATGGTGATGGCGTCGGGTGCCGGTAGCGTCCGCGAGTGCTCTCCATCGATTTCGGCGCGGCGTTGCGTATGTCGGGCGATGCCGACCCGGCGTCGGTGCCACAGATCCTGGGACGTGCGGCGGCGGGCTTGGGAGCGACTGACGTCGTGGTGTATCTGGTCGATTTCGGCCAGACCGTGCTCGAGCCGCTACCGGACCGTTCCGC
>JAYTFI010000015.1:0-2035 GCA_043734485.1 Acidimicrobiales bacterium
GACAACCTTCCCGATGGTTTCGGCGGCCTCGGTTCGCTCCAGGGTGGGGATGTCGCGCAGTTCGTCACGAACTGGCGCAAGACGCTCTTCGAGAACGGCTACCTGGCTCTCAACTGGCCGAAGGAGTACGGGGGCGGCGGGCTCACTGCGCTCGAGTCGGTGATCGTGGCCGAGGAGTTCACGGGCGCCGGCGTGCCTTCGGGGGGATCGAACGACGGCTTCGGGATCCAGATGGTCGGCAACACCATCATCCGCTGGGGGACCGAAGAGCAGAAGAAGCACTACCTCCCGCGCATCCTGTCGGGTGACGACATCTGGTGTCAGGGCTACTCCGAGCCCAATGCCGGTTCCGACCTCGGCAACCTCGGCACCCGGGCCCAGCTCGACGGCGACGAGTTCCTCATCAACGGCCAGAAGATCTGGACCTCAGCCGGGCATCTCGCCGACCACATCTTCGTGCTCTGTCGCACCGACGCCGATGCGCCCAAGCACAAGGGCATCTCGTTCATCCTGGTGGACATGCGCCAGCCCGGGGTCGAGGTGCGCCCGATCAGGATGATCTCCGGCGAGAGCGAGTTCAACGAGGTGTTCTTCACCGACGCCCGCGCCCCCAAGTCCGACGTCATCGGCGGCATCAACAACGGCTGGGCCGTGGCCATGACGCTGCTCAGCTACGAGCGGGGCGAGGCCGCCGCCACGCAATCGATCCGCTTCAAGGACGAGTACAGCCGCCTCCAACTGCTGGCCCAGCAGTACGGCAAGGCTGACGACCCGACCATCCGCCAGCGTCTCGCCTGGTGCTATTCGAAGGTCCAGATCATGGACTACCTGGGCAAGCGGGTCCTGACGAAGTTCCTCAAGGGCGAGCACCCGGGCCCGGACGCATCCATCGGCAAGCTCTACTGGAGCGAGTACCACCAGAAGGTCACCGAGCTGGCGATGGACATCATGGGCCTCGACGGCCTCGTGCCCAGCGGCCGTGCGCCCAGTTCGGCGTTCGGCGCGGACGATTCCGGCGTTCCCAACTCGACCAACTCGTGGGCCATGACATTCCTCAATGCGCGGGCCGGCACGATCTACGCCGGAACCAGCCAGGTGCAACGCAACATCATCGGCGAACAGGTCCTCGGCCTCCCGAAGGAGCCGCGCTCCGACGACGGCCCGTGGAACCTGATCGGCAAGCGCTGACGGCTGCTCCGCGGATCGCAGCGAGCTGCGCCCCAGCGCGGGCCAGGGCCGGTAGCCTGCCCGTCGTGCCGGACCGATCGTGGTTCCTTCCGGTTGCTGCAGCAGTCGTGCGGCGACCGACGCTGTGGGGAGCGGGCCTCGCCGCGGCGTTGCGGATGGCGCCGACAGGGTGGTGGCGGGCGTGGCCTCCGATACCCTCGCCGCCGGCCGCCTACCTGCGCTTCCGGGTGCAGACCAACGACGGTTCGGTGGATGCCCGACCTTCACCCGACGACGTGGTCGCCTACCTGCGCTGGTGTCGCGACAACCGACGGGTCTTCGGACCGGCCCGCAGGATCGGCGGCCGCTCCGGTATTCGCCGGTCGGTTTTCGGGACCAGCGAGTAGGTTCGACGGATGGCCGGCGCACTAGTGCTCAATGCTTCATACGAGCCGTTGTGCGTCGTGCCTGTGCGCCGGGCGATCGTTCTCGTACTGAACCAGAAGGCCGAGATCGTGTCCGCCGCCGATCGTCCAATGCGATCCGAGCGGAGCTCATTCCTCACGCCGTCGGTCATCCGCCTCATCCACTTCGTGCGCGTACCGTTCCGGTCGCGGGTGCCGCTGAACCGTCGAGCCGTGTTCGCCCGCGACGCCCACAAGTGCCAGTACTGCGGCGCCGCGGCCGAGAACCTCGACCATGTGATCCCGCGCTCGCGGGGTGGGCAGCACGTGTGGGAGAACGTCGTGGCGGCGTGTCAGCCGTGCAACGCCCGCAAGGGCGACACGATGCTGGAGCACACGAACCTGGTGCTGCGCCGACGTCCTCAGGCGCCACACGCGCTCACGTGGGTGCTCGTCGCAGTCGG
>JAYTFI010000016.1:0-1954 GCA_043734485.1 Acidimicrobiales bacterium
GGCATGGCGACCTTCACTGCGGCGATGTCCTTGCGGACGATCTTGTAGTCCTTGTGCTTGTCGATCAGCCATGCGGTGCGCAGCACGAGGAGGCGGAACTGCTCGATCTCGATCCAGCTGTCGGCCACGCGCTCTTGCGTCATCTGCAGCGAGGCCAGCGAGCCGGTCCGGGTGGAGCGGGACACGGCTCGTTCGCACATCATGTCGAAGGCCCGGCGGACCTGCGCGATGGTGCGCATGGCGTGATGGATGCGGCCGCCGCCGAGGCGGGTTTGGGCGATGACGAACGCGTTGCCCTCGCCGCCGAGCAGGTGGTCGGCCGGCACGCGCACATCGGTGTAGCGCATGTACCCGTGCGAGGCGTGCTCGTTCGACTCCGCGCCGACACCGACGTTGCGGATGATCTCGACGCCGGGCGTGTCGGCCGGGACGACGAACATGGACATGCCCTTGTAGGCACTGATCTCGGGATTGGTGACGGCCATCACGATGAAGAAGCTCGCGTACCGGGCGTTCGATGAGAACCACTTCTCGCCGTTGATCACCCACTGATCGCCGTCCTTCACGGCGCCAGTCGTGAACAGCGTCGGGTCGGCGCCCGCGTGGGGTTCGGTCATCGAATAGCACGACGAGATCTCGCCGTCGAGTAGCGGCTGCAGGTACTTCGCCTTCTGCTCCTCAGTGCCGTAATGGGCGAGGATCTCGGCATTGCCGCTGTCCGGCGCCTGACAGCCGAATACCGTCGGGGCGAAGCGGGTGCGGCCCAGCAGTTCGTTCAGCAGTGCCAGCTTCACCTGGCCGTAGCCCTGGCCGCCGAGCTCGGGGCCGAGGTGTGCAGCCCACAGCTTGCGGTCCTTCACCTCTTTCTGGAGCGGGCGGATGACGGCCATCGTGCGCTCGTCGCTCTTGTCATACGGGTCGCCGAGCACGAAGTCGAGGGGCTCGACCTTCTCGCGTAGGAACACGTCGACCCAGTCGAGCTGGGCCTGGAAGTCAGGGTCGGTCTCGAAGTCCCACATGATGATCAGCCTTTCGGGCCCTAATCGGGCCCTAGTCGGGCCCTATTCGAGCGTCGCCACGTGGCGGCGCATCTCTCCGCATTCTCTGAGCCGGGAGGCGTTGTTGTCGATTCGCGATGGACGCAGCCGGTCCTACGCTCGGTCCGCATGGGACTCGACGCGAATGCGCAGCGGTTCACGGGCTTCGCCGGCCTCTACGACGGGGTGCGTCCTACGCCCCCCGCAACATTGGCTGAGGTGCTTCGGGCCTATGCGGGTGGCGGCCATCCGAGAGTCGTGGTCGACCTCGGCAGCGGCACGGGATTGTCGACGCGTTGGGCCGCAACCTGGGCCGATCGGGTGATCGGCGTGGAACCGAGCGACGACATGCGGGCGCGGGCCTTGTCCGCTGGCGAGAAGTCATCGATTGACTACCGAGCGGGGTGGTCGCATGACACCGGCCTGGTTTCACGGTCGGCCGATGTGGTGCTCGCGGTTCAGGCGCTGCACTGGATGGACCCGTCGCCAACGTTCGAAGAGGCGGCGCGGCTGCTTCGACCCGGAGGCGTGTTCGCCGCGGTCGACTGCGACTTCCCGCCCATAGTCGGTTCCGCGCCGGCCGAGGCGGCGTGGCGGCGATGTCGCGGGACCGTCCGCGTCTACGAGGAGCGCCTCGCCGCCGGGCTGACCGGCGACGAGCTACGGACTGCGCTGGGCGAAGCCGCCCGGACGCTCCCCGTCCACTTCGGCCGTGATGCGCCGAAGGGCCGCCAGATGGCGGAGGGCGTGCAGTCGTGGTCGAAGGACGAGCACCTCACGCGCATGACCGACAGTGGACGCTTCGCGTTCACCACCGAATTGGCCATGACCGCGTCGGAAATGGGTGATGCAGACCGCTTTGTCGGACTGCTGCGTAGCCAGGGGGATTTCCAGACGCTGCGCAAGCACGGGCTCGA
>JAYTFI010000017.1:0-3143 GCA_043734485.1 Acidimicrobiales bacterium
GTTCCGGACGCACTACCTGCGGCGGCCCCCGACCCCGACCGGTCGGGTGCGGCCGCCGTCTCCCGCTCGATCGCCGAAGTCGCCCGGCTAGGAGGCCGGGTGCTCGACGCCGTCGAAGAGGTCGTCATCGGAAAACGTCCTGCGCTCGAACTGATCCTCATGGCGCTGCTAGCGGACGGCCACGTGCTCATCGACGACGTCCCCGGCGTGGCCAAGACCCTGCTCGCCCGTTCGTTCGCACAGGTGCTCGGCATGTCGTTCTCCCGCGTGCAGATGACGCCCGATGTGCTGCCGACGGACCTTTCCGGCGCACTCGTGCTCGATGCCGAGCGGGCCCTCGTGTTCCGACCCGGACCGATCTTCGCCAATGTGGTCCTGGCCGACGAGATCAACCGGGCGACCCCGAAGGCGCAGTCGGCTCTACTCGAGGCGATGGAGGAGCGACAGGTCACCATCGACGGCACGTCGTATCCGCTCGAGCGCCCGTTCCTCGTGATCGCCACCCAGAACCCGATCGAGTTCGAGGGCACGTATCCACTTCCCGAGGCGCAGCTCGACCGGTTCCTCATCCGCACCAGCGTCGGGTACCCGACCGGCGACGACGAGTGGGAGATGGTCTCCCGACGGCTCGGACGTCGCCGTGATGAGGTCGTGTTGGACCCGGTCGTCGATCGCCCCGAGCTGCTCGCGCTGCAACGAGCCGTCGAGGAGGTGCATGTGAGCGAAGCGATCGGCCGCTACGCAGTGGCCATCGTGCAGGCCACGCGGTCTAGCCCGCCGCTGGCCATGGGTTCGAGCCCTCGCGGCACGCTGGCTCTGGTGAAGCTGGCGCGGGCCCGCGCCGCGTTGGCCGCTCGGGACTTTGCCGTTCCCGATGACGTCAAGCAGGTCGCCATCCATGCACTCGGCCATCGCGTACTGCTCCAGCCCGAGGCGTGGGTGCGCCGCGTCGACCCGCAGGGAATCATCGCCGCGATCGTGGCCGCCGTTCCCGTTCCGAGCGCGGCCGAGGCAATTCGGCCGCAGGCATGACCGGGACAGATGAAGAGGCGACGACGTTCGCCGTCACGTCGCTCGGCCTGGCCCTCAGCCTCATCGCGATCTTCGGCGTGCTTGCGGGACTGGTGACTCGGCGGAGCGACCTTGTCGTCCTAGCGGCACCGGCTGCCGCAGTTCTGGTGCACGGGCTGGCCCGCGCCCCCGGGCGTGGAGTGGGTTTCGAGGTCTCGCTCACGGTCGATAGCGCGCGGGTTCTGGTGGGTGAGCCGCTCGGCGTGCGGGTCGGGGTTACCTCCCCGGAGCGGATCGGGCGCGTCGAGGCCGCAGTGCGGGTGCTTCCGCCCCTTGGCGCCGTCACCGGGATGCCGACGTTCCGGACGTTGCGCCTCGAGCCCAACAATATGTGCACCTACGAGTTCGCGTTGCGCGGACACGCCATCGGGCGGGCGGCAGTCGGACCGGTGGCGCTCCGCTGGCACGATCCGGTTGGTCTTGTCCGGTACGAGCGGGTTCTCGGCGAGGTAGAGCGGGTGCGGGTGATCCCGAGCGTTCCGGCCATCCGGTCGCTCGTTGCCGCGGCCCAGACCGGTGCGCATTTCGGCGAACAGACCGCCCGCAGCCGTGCCGACGGCTTCGAGTTCGCGGACAGCCGCGCGTGGCGCCACGGCGACCCGGCGGCCCGGATCAACTGGCGTGTCTCGGCTCGGCGTGATGAGCCGTGGGTGATCGACCGCCACCCTGACCGCAACGAGGACGTGGTCGTGTTCGTCGATTCGTTCGCCGACGCCCGTGGTTCCGACGGCCGCAGCTCGCTTCTGTCCTCACTCGAGATCGCGGCCGCGATCGGCTCGGCGCACCTCGCCCGCCGCGATCGCGTCGGGTACATCGGCTACGGCGGTCTGCTCCAATGGATCGTGCCGTCTGCTGGGCAACTCGCCCACTACCGGCTCGTCGACACGATGGTCGAGACGATCGTGTTCGCCAGTACAGCGACGAAGGACGTCGGTGTCGTACCGGTCCGAGCGCTGCCCCGCCGAGCCCTCGTGATCGCCGTGACGCCGCTGCTCGATGAACGGGGCACGACAGCCATACGTGTCCTCGTAGCTCGGGGTCATGACGTGGCCGTGATCGCTGTCGACCCACTGTCGATCGTCGATCCGCTGCCCTTGGATGCTGCGGACGTCGAAGTCCTGGGTCGCCATCTCTGGGGGCTGGAGCAAGAACGGCAACGACGGCTGATCGCGGCTTCGGGGGTGGCCGTGATCCGGTGGACCCGTCCACCCGACGGTGCGCTGACGGGTCTCGAATCGGTGCTTCGGGAGGTGACGACGGGGCGGCGGCGGATGCGGACCGCACGTTCGGCTCGGGCGGTGGGCGCGGGTAGTTCGGCGGGTTCGGTGGGTTCGGTGGGTTCGGTGGGTTCGGTGGCCGGACGTTGAGGACGGATCAAGCGGATGGGGACATCGACGCGGCGAGCTTCGTCATGAGGTGGGCTCCGGCAAAGCGACTCGGCTACGTGCACGCAGCGGTCGCCGTTCTGCTCGCGGCGTTGGTCGGCGGGCTCGCCGCAGCTGACGCCGCGAGCGGCCATGGCACGGGCACGGGCACGGCGGTTGCCGCCGTGCTGGTCCTTGCCGCCGGGTCGACGATCGCGAGCCTTCTGGCGGTTGTACGCCTGCCGTCGGCGCTGGCGTTCGCGGGCACGTTCGCCGCGCTCGCGTGGGCGATCGCGCTCGTGGTCGACACGCAGAGGTGGTGGGCGGCGCCGTCTGGAGGGCTCGGTGTTGTCGCTGTATTGGTCGTCGCTTCACCCCGCGAACGATGGATCGACGGCGCGATCGCCCGACGGGTCGCGGCCGATCGCGCAGCAGCGGTCGGCATGGCCATAGTCGGCGCGGGCGTAGCGGCCGCGATGGTCGGTTCGACCGGCGCAGCCACCGTCCTGGTCGGAGTGTCGGTAGCCGTTGGATCGCTTTCGGTGCTTGTAGTCCTGCTCGCGCGGCTGTTTCGAAGGGTGCTGTCGCGACGTGGCGATTCGTGCCGGGACTGCGGAGGGTGGCACTAACCTGCGTGGGTGCGTTTCCGCCTCGTCGCCTCGGACCTCGATGGCACCCTCCTGCGAACCGACGACACCCTTTCGCCCC
>JAYTFI010000018.1:0-1905 GCA_043734485.1 Acidimicrobiales bacterium
GCGCCCGTCATGGCGTCGAATCCGGTCGCGTAGACGATGGCGTCGAATTCGAATTCTTCTTCGGTCGTGCGCAGGCCGTTGGGGAGGATCTCGGTGATCGGCGTTCTGCGCAGGTTGACGAGCGTGACGTTGGGCCGGTTGAAGGTGGTGTAGTAGTTCGTGTCGAGGCACGGCCGCTTGGTTCCGACGGGATGGTCGAAGGGGCACAAGTCCTCTGCCGTCTTCGGGTCGGTTACGACGGCGCGGATCTTGTTCCGGATGAACTCCGCCGCGGTGTCGTTGGACTCTTTGCTCGTGATGATGTCGTTGAAGGCGAGCAGCAACGCGACGAGGTTGCCGGAGTTCCAGCCCTCCTCGAACTTCCGATTGCGCTCCTCCTCCGTCACGTCCATCGCCGAATGGGTGGGCTCGGCCATAGGAACGCCGAATCCGGACACCCGGGCAGCCTGTCGATGATCGCGGTACCGAGACTTGATATCGGTGATCTCTTCTCCGGTGAGCAGCCGGTTGCCCGCCGGCATGCTGAAGTTCGGGGTCCGCTGGAACACCGTCAGCTTCGATGCCTGTGCAGCGATCAGCGGGATGGACTGGATACCGGACGATCCCGTCCCGATGACGCCGACCCGCAGACCGGTGAAGTCCACGCCCTCGTGCGGCCAATGACCGGTGTGGTATGTCTTTCCGGCGAAGCGCTCCACCCCAGGGATTTCCGGCAGCTTGGAGTGCGAGAGACAGCCCGATGCCATGATGTAGTGCTGCGCCGTCAGCGTCTCGCCGGTGGACGTCGAGATCCCCCACAGGCTTGCCTCGTCATCCCAGACCGCGGCTTCCACCGACACGTTGAAGCGGATGTCCTTGCGCAGATCGAAGCGATCTGCGACGTGGTTCGCGTACCGGAGGATCTCCGGCTGCGTCGCGTACTTCTCGCTCCAGACCCACTCCTGCTCGAACGCCGGCGAGAACGAGTACGAGTAGTTGATGCTCTCGACGTCGCAGCGGGCGCCCGGGTACCGGTTCCAGAACCAGGTCCCCCCCACATCCGCCGCCCGCTCGAGCACCACGGCACGGAAGCCGAGCTCGCGGAGGTGGTGGAGCATGTACATCCCCCCGAAGCCTGCGCCGACGACTACTGCGTCGTACTTCGCGTTGTTGGAATTCCCCTGATCGGTCACGACGTGATTCCCCTCGCTTCGGCTCCGGCGGTTCTTGCCGTCCGAGACGGACGGTACCCAGACACGCCGCCGAAAAGCAAACCACCGAATTTCAAAATGCGTTTCAACAACGGGAATTGGAAACGCAGGTACCGAATGCATACAGTTCTCCGCAAGTGTTCGCGTCGAGTGGACACCCAACCGAGGGGGAACGCAACATGCGCAACGACACCAGAACTTCTTCGCCCCAACGCGGCCGAATACAGGGGAGGACGAAGCTGCTGGGGATTGTGGCCGCGCTCGCGGTCGCCGCTCCGCTCCTCGTTTCGACTGCGGCGCCGGCGAGTGTGCAGACGGCGGCGAAGGTGAAGAAGCCGACGGCGGCGAAGGTGAAGAAGCCGACCGGTGCACCGATCAAAGTGATGACCGAAGCTCCAGTCGACAGTCAGATCGCTCCGTATCCAAATATCCCCGCCGCGGCCAAGGTCTATGCCCAGTGGATCAACGATCGCGGCGGCATCAAGGGTCGCCCCCTCCAGGTCATCGTGTGCGATGACCGCGCCGACGCGGCCGAGGCCGCCAACTGCGCCCGCAAGGCGGTCGAACAGAAGGTCGTCGCCAACGTCGGCTCGTTCACCATCGACGTCAGCCGCGGCATCCCGATCCTCGAGCAGAACAAGATCGCGTGGTTCGGTGCGTGTTGCCCGATCGTGGCGCAGGAGAACACGTCCAAGGTCTCGTTCCCGATGGGCTT
>JAYTFI010000019.1:0-3647 GCA_043734485.1 Acidimicrobiales bacterium
TGGGTCGCTCATCACTGGCCGCTCACCGTCGTGGCCGAGCGAGTTGAGCCACCTGCGCTATTCGACTGGTTCTGTGCGCAGCGAGCCGCGAACGGCATACGGGTCGTTGCGCTGGGCGGGGACACCGGTCCGGAACTCCTCCGGGCGTTGCGCAACAATGAGCTTCTCGGGCTGCTGTGCGATCGGGACATCGCCGGTGGCGGCGTGGAGGTCGAGTTCTTCGGCGAGCGGACGACCCTGCCCGCCGGGCCTGCGACCCTCTCGCTTCGCACCGGGGCCCCGATCCTGCCGAACGCAGCGTTTCAGAACGGACGCCGGGTGCGCGGTGAGATCCGCCCTCCGCTGGTCTACGAGCGCACCGGCAAGCTTCGGGCTGACGTCCAGGCCCTCACGCAACTCCTGGCCCGGGAGTTCGAGTCGCTGATCCGCGAGGCGCCGGAGCAGTGGCACGTCCTCCAGCCGCTCTGGCCGAGCGACCGGCAGGCCTGACCCGCGCCGGGCTCCACGGGCTGGCCTTCTCGCTGGCCCGACGTGCGGCCCGGCGCGCGGTTTGGCCTGGCGGAGGCCGCTACGGTTCGGGGGTGCGCATCGGGATGTTCAGCCCGTACAGCCTCACGCTCCCCGGCGGCGTCCAGGGGCAGGTCCTCGGTCTCGCGCACGCGCTGCGGCGCCAGGGTCACGACGTCCGGGTCCTGGGGCCGTGTGACGGCCCGCCCCCCGAACCAGGCGTCACGCCGCTCGGCAACGCCATCCCGCTCGCGGCCAACGGTTCGGTCGCTCCCATCGCGCCCGACCCGGCCGCCGCGCTACGCACCATCAGGGCGCTGCGCGACGAGGCGTTCGAGGTGCTCCATTTGCATGAGCCGCTCGTGCCGGGCTGCAACCTCACGGCCGTGCTCTACAAGGCCTCGCCCTCGATCGGCACGTTCCATGCAGCCGGCGAGAGTGCGTCGTACCGCTGGCTCCGCCCGGCCGTGCGGTGGATCGCAGGGAAGCTCGACTTACGCGCGGCCGTCAGCGAAGATGCCCTGGCCATGGCCGAGAAGGCGATCGGCGGACACTTCACGCTCCTCTACAACGGTGTCGAGGTGGAGCGCTTCGCGGAAGCCGAGCCCTGGCCCATCGAGGCGCCAACCGTGTTGTTCGTAAGCCGCCACGAGCATCGCAAAGGCCTTGAGGTGCTCCTCGAGGCCCACGCCCATCTTCCGGCTGACACCCGACTGTGGATCGCCGGCGACGGTCCGCTCACGGCCGAGCTGCGCGCCCGCTATCGCGATCCGCGCATCGAGTGGCTCGGCCGGATCTCCGATGCTGAGCGCAACCGTCGCTACCGGGGTGCGAGTGTCTACTGCGCGCCAGGGCTGGGTGGCGAGTCGTTCGGCATGATCCTGCTCGAGGCGATGGCCTCGGGAACCGTGGTCGTCGCCAGTGACATCGCCGGCTTCCGCAACGTGGCCCGTCACGAGATCGACTCGCTGTTGGTTGCGCCGGGGGATCCTGTGGCACTGGCGAAAGGACTGAACCGGGTGCTCGGGGATGGCGACCTCGCGCAACGGCTCCGCATCGAAGGCTTTGCCCGGGCTGAGCAGCATTCGATGGATCGGCTCGCTACGCGGTATGTAGAGCTCTATCGCACCATTGCCTGAGCGCGCGGACCGCTGCGGCAGGTGGAGTGCACTTGGTGCCAGACTGCGTGGCGTAGGTCGAGGAAAGGACCCCGATGGCGTTTCTGATTGCCGTGCTCGTACTCGCAGTTCTCGTCGTGCTCTACGTGGTGATGCAGTACAACGGACTCGTCCGGGTGCGCAACCGTATCGAGAACGGTTGGGCCCAGATCGATGTCCAGCTCAAGCGTCGCTACGATCTGATCCCTAACTTGATCGAGACGGTGAAGGGTTACGCGGCCCATGAGAAGTCGACTCTCGAGGCCGTCATCCAGGCCCGCAACGCGGCAATGTCCGCGCAGGGACCGGCGGGAAAGGCCGAAGCCGAAGGTGGCCTGTCCGGCACGCTGAAGTCGCTCTTCGCGCTCGGCGAGGCCTATCCCGATCTGAAGGCCAACCAGAACTTCCTCAACCTGCAGGAGGAGCTGACCGGTACCGAGGACAAGATCGCCTACTCCCGGCAGTACTACAACGACGAGGTCCGGAGCTACAACACGAAGATCCAGAGCTTCCCGGCCAGCATCCTGGCCAAGCGGTTCGGGTTCGTCCTGCGTGAGTACTTCCAGGCCGACGAGGCGTCTCGTGGCCCGGTGAACGTCAAGTTCTGATCCGCGCACCCGTGCCGCAGAACTTCCCTGCGTCCCCGCGTCCGCTCGCCCGCTTGCGCTGATGTTCGATCAGATCACCTCCAACAAACGCCGATCTGCGGTCATGATCGCGATGTTTCTCGTTCTGGTTGCGGCGGTCGCATGGGCCTTCTCGACCGTGATCGGCCTCGGGCCATGGGGGATCGTTGCCGCCGTCGTCGTCGCCGTTGTGACATCGTTCGCGTCGTACTGGAAGAGCGACGCGATCGCCTTGGCCATGAGCCACGCCCATCCCGCCGACCCGACGAACTACGCCCGCCTTCACAACCTGGTCGAAGGGCTCTGCATTGCGAGCGGCCTGCCGAAGCCCCGCCTGTACGTGGTTGAGGACGATGCGCCGAACGCCTTCGCGACGGGCCGGGACCCGAAGCATGCGGCCATCGCCGTCACCACGGGGCTGCTCGACAAGATGAACCGCATCGAGCTCGAGGCCGTGCTGGCTCACGAACTCAGCCACGTCAAGAACTACGACATCCTCGTGTCGACCCTGGCCGTCACGATGGTCGGGATAATCGCACTCCTGTCGGACTGGGCCCTGCGCTTCATGTGGTGGGGCGGACCCCGCCATCGCGACGACCGCAACCGGGACGGCAACGGGGCTATGGCCATCGTTGCCATCCTCGGCTTCGTGCTGCTCCTCGTTGCCCCGCTGATCGCGAAGGTCATGCAGCTGGCCATCTCCAGAAAGCGCGAGTCGTTGGCGGACATCAGCGGCGTCGCGATGACCCGCTATCCGCCGGGGATGATCAGCGCCCTGGAGAAGCTCAAGGCCGATCGAACCGTCGTGCATTCGTCGTCCCGGGCGACGGCGCATCTCTGGATCGAGTCACCGATCCCGCGTGCGCCGGGCGAGGCACTGCATCGTGGCGAGGAGAAGCTCACCTGGCTGAACCGGATGTTCGACACGCACCCGTCCCTGGATGACCGGATCCAGGCGCTGCGCGAACTCTGACTGCGGAACAGCCTGATCGTCAGTTCGCCCTCAGGTGATCGTCAGGGTGATGCCGACCGTGGCCGTGAGGGAGCCGCTCGTCCCGGTGATCGTGATGGGGTAGGTGTCGGCGACAGTTCCCACCGGCACGGCAATCGTGAGCGTGACTTGGTTCGTACTGCTCACCGGGGTGACGACCGGACCGGACGGGAGCCCGCCGACCGTCACCGAGACTGCACCGGAGAAGCCGCCGGACGGCACGATGGTCACGACGACGCTGCCGGCAGCTCCCCGCGCAATCGCTAGCGCCGACGGTGTTGCGGAAATGCCGAACCCGGCGGCCCCCGACACGATCAGCGACATCGTGTACGTGTGCGTGATCGTGCCCGCCGTACCGGTGATGGT
>JAYTFI010000020.1:0-4687 GCA_043734485.1 Acidimicrobiales bacterium
TGTCGCTGTCCACCACCACGATGGCGACGGCCGCGTGCCGGCGCCCGTCGAGCTCGATTGCCCGCCGGTCGTGGGCAGCCAGGTTGGTGGCCAGGCGGGTCCGTAGTCCGTCGTCGTAGGTGATCACCGGGGAGTCACTATCCCGACCGGGCCGCGCCGCGCAACCCCTGAACGGCATTTGAGCCACAGACCCTCGAGGATGGACACTGAGCACGAGCGACGCCCGCTCGCCGCACCACCGTCGGAGGACCCCAATGAACGCATCAGACCAGTCGGCCGCGGAAGCACACGTGGCCCCCGATGATGCGGAGGCCGCTGCCGTCCGCGCCGAGGTGCGTGCCTGGTTGGCGGCCAACTGGGACGCGTCCCTGCAGAAGGGGCAGTGGCTGGCGAAGGTGGTTGACGGCGGCTGGGCCGTGCCGACGTGGCCGGCGAAGTGGTTCGGTCGGGATGCGTCGTCCGCGTCCGCGAAGGTGATCGCCGAAGAGTTCGCCGCGGTGAAGGCGCCGGGCACCGGGCAGGACCGCCACAACCTCTGGGCCAACACGATGCTGGCGTTCGGCACAGAGGAGCTGAAGGGCCAGATGGTGCGTCGCCTGCTCACCGACGGCGTCGCCATGTGCCTGCTCTACTCCGAGCCCGGCGCCGGCTCCGATCTCGCCGGCCTGCAGACCCGGGCCGAGCGCGACGGCGACGATTGGATCGTCAACGGCCAGAAGGTATGGACCTCCGGCGCCCGCAAGGCCGACTTCGGCATGCTCATCGCGCGCACCGACTGGGACGTACCGAAGCACGCCGGCATCTCCTTCTTCTGGTTCCCGATGCACCAACCCGGTGTCGAGATCCGCCCCATCAAGCAGATCACCGGTGAGGCGCACTTCAACGAGGTGTTCATCACCGATGCCCGCGTGCCGAACGCGAACGTGCTCAGCGGGGTCAACAGCGGCTGGCGGGTGCTACAGACCGCCCTCGCGTACGAGCGCTCGGTGATGGGCGACATGGCCCGAGGCCCGCGACGCGGCGCACCGAAGCAAACCGAGCCCGGCGAGCCGGCCAGCGAGGACACCGGCCCGTCCACCAGCGCGGTCGACGTCGACCTCGTTGCACTCGCCAAGTCCCGTGGTGTCAATGGCGATCCGGTCATCCGCCAGGCGATCGCCTACGTGCACTCGATCCGGCAGGTGAACAAGTGGAACGCACAGCGGGCGAAGGCACAATTGCAGCAAGGAACGTCATCGCCGATCCTGTCGCTCGGCAAGCTTGCGATGTCCCAGATCCTGCATGTGGGGGCCAAGGTCCAGTCGCAGATCGTCGGCGCGGAGACCATGCTCGACTCGCCGGAGTTCCAAGACGCGGCCGACGCCAACTTCCTTTCGCTGAACGCGTACTTCACCTCGATCGGCGGCGGCACCGACCAGATCCAGAAGAACATCATCGGCGAGCGCGTCCTCGGTCTCCCAAAGGAGCCCGAGCTCGACCGCGACATCCCGTTCCGAGTCGTGCGCAAGGCCACGGTCGCACCGCGTAGCTGAGCGTCTTGACTCCCGGCCGCGAAGTCCTGCCGCTCGGTGTCATGTATCGACCGGCAGGATCGTCGGCATGGATTGCACCGTCGTCGAACTTCGTCAGTACACGTTGCATTCGGGGGAGCGTGACGCCCTGATCGAGCTGTTCGAACGCGAGCTCGTCCACACGCAGGAAGCTGTGGGCATCGGGTGCTCGGCCAGTTCCGCGACCTCGATGATCCGGACCGGTTCGTCTGGCTGGGGGGCTTCTCGGACATGGAGTCGCGCCGCCGGTCCGTTGAGGCCTTCTACGGCGTCCGGTGTGGGCCGCGCATCGGGACGCGGCGAACGACACGATGATCGACTCGGATGACGTGCTGCTGCTGAAGCAGATGTCCGGGGCTCCGGAACTCACTCACGGTGGGGATGCGGGTGGATACGTGCTCGTGGTGCACCGTTCGCGACAACGCCGACGTTCGAGGATTGGTGCGCGTCGGATCGCGGTGGCGACGAGCCCATTGCCGCAAATGTGGCCGAACCTTCCGCGAACACGTTCCCCGCGCTGCCGGTACCGGTGGTGCTGCGGGCCGATGCGGCGTCAGCTGACAGTGATCGTGCCTTTCATCTGTTGGGGGTGGTATTCGCAGTGGAACTCGTAGGTGCCCGCGACCTTGGGTATCGAAGTAGCCTTGCCGGTCTTGGTGCCCGGCACGTCTGTGTTGACTTTTAGGCCCTTGATGGTGAGGTTGTGTTTGATATTGTCCATGTTCTTGAGGGTGAACGTGACTTTTTGGCCTTTCTTCAATGTGATGGTGGTCGGCGAATATTTGACGTTTTTCGCCGTGATGTTGACTTGATGTAGAGGTGCGGCAGCGAACGCGGGGGCTGACGCTGCCGAGGCGAGGCCAAGAAAAAGTGTCATCGCTAGGAGCGGTTGGCGCATGCGCGGCCGGTGCGCAGTGGTGCCCATGTTGGTTTCGTGCGGGTTCAGAGGTCCCCCGAGCATGGCGTCCGGGGCGTCTGTGTGGATGGTCATCGGTTCCTCTTTCGGAAGTGTGATGGTTCGATTCAGCTCACCATGGATACGGAGCCCCGCAAGGTTACGTTCAAAGGCGGGGAGTAGTCGCGAAGCGTTGCTTCGGACGCCTACCAGACGTTGGGGAGGAGGCGGCCATGGCGCCCTCCGGCTCTCCGAGAAACGGAATGAGTTCGGCGGCGTCGACGGGCACGAACGTACGATGTTTCAACGGCCTATCGAGTGGGTATTCACGACACGTCTGTCTCGACGACGCATCCTGACGAATCGTGAACTCGGTTTGTGGCCTACGGGGCCGATTCAAAGGGACGAGCGACGATTCGGTGGTGCACTCGGTGGTGCACATTGGGTCTGTTGATCGGGACAGAACAGGGTCTGTTGATCGGGACAGAACAACGCCAACGATCCGCATCCGGGGTTCGACGAGGAGTAGTTGAGACGAGGAGTGTTTGATGAGGAAGTTCTCGATTCGTCCGACGTTGACGTTGAAGGGTCGTACGTTCAAGGGTTTGCGAGGTTGGTCCGGTAAACCGTTTCATCCGCCGTTGACGGATTTCCCGATTGTGGCGTATGTGTTTGCGGCGGGTTTCGATGTGGTGTCGTGGATCGGGGGTGCGGATCGTGGGTGGGCGCGGGAGTTGTGGCACGCGGGTACGTTTGCGTTCGTCGCTGGAGTAGCGGTGTCGGTGTTCGCTGTGCTTACGGGCTTGTGGGATGCGCGGAAGTCATCGGAGTCGGGCGCGCAGGCTCGGCGTACGATCAACACCCACGCCACGATCATGATCACTGTCACGGTGCTCGCATTGGTCGATGTGGCTTGGCGACTCAACGGCTATCACAGCGAAGCGGTCACGCCGATCGGGATCGCCCTACTGTCTATTGTCATCGCGTTGTTGGTATCGGTGGGTGCGACGTTCGGGGGGACGCTGGTGTACGACTACGGGTTCAATGTCGAAACGGCCGGCGATTCTCCGGTGTGGCACAAGTCCGAGATCGACGTGTTCCCGGGCCAGCATGACGAGACGGTGGTGTCGTCGTGACCAAGCTGCTCCGCCTATTCGACGAGCAGGGTCAGAGCCCGTGGCTTGACAACCTGACTCGCACGTCTCTCGGCGATGGCACCCTGGCCCGTTTCGTGGGCGACGGCATCCGCGGCGTCACGGCCAACCCGACCATTTTCGCGAAGGCCATCGAAGGGTCCGACGCCTACGACGACCAGTTCGCGGCGTTGACTGCTGGCGGCAGATCGGTAGTGGACGCATACTGGGATCTGGTCATCGACGATTTGCGTCACGCGCTTGCGATACTGCGATCGGTGTTCGATGTCAGCGGCGGTCTCGACGGGTTCGTGTCGATCGAAGTCGCGCCCGAACTGGCTCGTGACACCGCAGGCACCATCAGCGCCGCCCGTGATCTCCACGCCCGGATAGACCGACCGAACGTGTTGGTGAAGATCCCTGCGACACCCGAAGGCATTCCGGCCATTCAGGCCATGACTGCCGAAGGGCGAAGCATCAACATCACGTTGATCTTCTCGCTGCCCCGTTACGCCGCCGTGATCGACGCCTACCTGGCGGGCCTCGAGCAATACGCCAGAGCCGGCGGCGACCTCGCCGGTGTGCACAGCGTCGCGTCGTTCTTCGTGAGCCGGGTCGACTCCGAAGTCGACCGGCGCCTCGAGGCCATCGCCACGCCGGATGCGCTGGCCCTGCGCGGACGTGCCGCGGTCGCCCAAGCGAAACTCGCGTATCAACTGTTCCGTGACCGGTTCTCCGACCAGCGGTGGGGTGCACTCGAGGCCTGCGGTGCCCGCCTGCAACGCCCTCTGTGGGCGTCGACGTCAACGAAGAACCCGGCATATCCCGACACCCTGTACGTCGACAATCTCATCGGCCCGGACACGGTCAACACCCTCCCCGAAACCACCATCACAACGTTCGAGGACCACGGCACCGTGGCCCGCACGATCGACCTTGACATCGACGAGGCATCGGCAGTGCTCGACAGGCTCTCCCGCGTCGGCGTCGACCTGGCCGACGTCGGTCGCACTCTCGAAGACCAAGGCGTGGCCGGCTTCCACGACTCGTTCGCCCATGTCCTGGCAACGCTCACGACCAAAGCCCGCCAGCTGACGGCCCGCTGACAT
>JAYTFI010000021.1:0-5180 GCA_043734485.1 Acidimicrobiales bacterium
TCCAAGAGCTTCACGAATCGCGCGCTCGTGTGCGCCGCGCTCGCCCGCGGCGAGTCCACGCTCGTTGGGGTGCTCGACAGCGACGACACCGATGCGATGTTCGGCTGTCTGGACGCGCTGGGCATCGTGGTCGCGCACGATCCCGTGCTCCATCGTGCCGTCGTGCACGGCTCCGGAGGTGGCAGTGGGCAGCCTGCGGCGACACTCGACATCCGTCAGTCCGGGACCACGGCGCGTTTCGTCACGCCGATGGCGGCGTTAGGGCACGGTCGCTTCACCATCGACGGGCACCCGCAGATGCGGGCTCGTCCGATGGACGATCTCATACGCGCTCTTATGGTTCTAGGTGTCGACGTCACATCGTCCGACGGTGGTCGGCTGCCGCTCCGGATCGATGCACACGGCGTCCAGGGAGGAATGGTCACGGTTTCGGGAACGGCGTCGAGCCAGTTCCTCAGTGGACTGCTGCTTTCTGCACCGTGCTACGTGGGCGGCCTCGTCGTCGACGTCGAGGGTGGCCTCGTGTCGAAACCGTATGTAGACATGACGATCTCGACTATGCGGGCGTTCGGGGCGGTCATCGAAAGCCGCGGCCACGCATGGTTCCGGGTCGAGCCGACGGGCTATGCAGCCACTGACTACCGCATCGAACCTGACGCGAGCGCGGCGTCCTACTTCTTCGCTGCGGCAGCCATCACCGGAGGACATGTCCGCATCGAAGGTCTCGGATGCGAAGCGCTCCAGGGTGACCTCCACTTCGTCGATGCACTCGAGGCAATGGGTTGCGCGGTCGAACGTGGAACAGACGCGATCTCCGTTCAAGGTCCAGGCCGGCTGCGGGGCATCGACGTCGACATGCGCCATTGCTCGGACACCGCGCAGACCCTGGCCGCCGTTGCCGTGTTCGCGGATTCGCCGACAACGGTGACGGGCGTGGGCTTCATACGCCGTAAGGAGACCGACCGGATCGCCGCTGTCGTCAGGGAACTGACCCGGTGCGGCATCCTGGCGATCGAGGGAGCCGAGGGCTTCGTGGTGCACCCGGGAACCCCGTCTCCGGCGGCGATCGAGACCTACGATGACCACCGCATGGCCATGAGCTTCGCACTGCTTGGTCTGCGGGCGCCCGGCATCGAGATCGTGAACCCCGGCTGCGTCGCCAAGACCTTTCCCGACTACTTCGAGGTACTCGAAACGTTGCGGCCCTCGAAGCTCGCCGGAGCGCACCGATGACCGTTGACGCGGTGGCAGGGCTGCTCCCGTCGGATGCGCGGTTGCGCGTCGTGGCCATCGACGGCGTTCTCGGAGCGGGGAAGACCACGGTCGCGAAACGCCTGTCGGAGGCACTGGCGCTCGAGTACCTCGACACGGGCGCGATGTACCGCGGGGTGGCACTGGCCTGCGTCGAGGCCGGGATCGATCTCGACAACTGGGCCGCAGTGGAAGATGTTGCCCGCAGCGCGGCCATCGACGTGCACAGTGCCGCCGGCGTCCAGGTGGTGGTGCTCGACGGGCGCGTCGTCACGGACGAGATCAGACGACCGGACGTGGCCATGGCGGCAAGCCGCGTGGCGACGATCGCCGGCGTACGGGAGAACCTCGTGGCCCGTCAGCGTGAGTGGGCCAGGGCGCGTGGCGGTGGTGTCCTCGAAGGCCGTGACATCGCGACCGTGGTGTTCCCTTCCGCGCCGGCCAAGATCTTCCTCACGGCCGAGGTGCACGAGCGCGCCACCCGGCGTCACGCCGAGCAGCCCGATCGTTCCTACGAGGATGTGCTCGCGGACCTCCAATGGCGTGACGACAACGACGCCAACCGGGTCGTCGATCCGCTTCGAATAGCCGATGGTGCGACCGTGCTCGACACGACCGGACTACGGCTCGACGAGGTCGTGGCACGTGCGACAGCCATCGCGCAAGAATCGCTGGCGGCCGCGGCAGCGCCGCCCGACGACCATCCGCCTGTCCACGCGACGCGCTTCGCCCGCGCCGTCTTCCGTGTCGGCCACGGGCTCGACATGATCCTCATCCGCGTGTTCTTCCGTGCGACGTTCGAGGGCCGGGAGAACATCCCGAAGAGTGGAGCCTTCGTGCTCTCGCCGGTCCACCGCTCGAACGTCGATACGGTCGTACTGCCAGGGGTCACCAGACGGCGGATGCGCTTCCTCGGCAAGCAGTCGATGTGGAAGTTCGCGCCCATGGGCAAGGTGTTCGACATCCTCGGCGCCATCAAGGTGCACCGCGGGAGCACGGACCGGGAATCGATGCGTGCGTGCATCGCGGCCCTCGAAGCGGGCGAGCCGCTCGTCGTCTACCCGGAGGGGACCCGCAAGGAGGGTCCGGTTGTGGAGGATCTTTTCGACGGCGCCGCATACCTGGCGAACAAGGTCGGCGTGCCGATCATCCCGGTCGGCATCGGCGGATCGGCGAGGGCCATGTCGCGATCACACAAGCTGCCGCGTCCGCACAAGATGCACATGGTCATCGGCAAGCCGTTGTATCCGGACAAGTCGGCGGGCCGCAAGGCCGTGAAGCTGCTCACCGCTGAACTGCAAGTCGAATTGCAGCGCCTATTCGATGAAGCGCAGGCCAGAGTTGAGGGACGAAGGCAGTAGCCACACCGACGAGCGGCCCGTGGCTCAGAAGCGGGCTTTCGCGAAGACGGCACGCAGCCGATCCTCGAAGTGTTCGAGCGGCAGCGTGTCGTAGTTCGGATCGAACGCCTTCTGGTCCCACTCGTCAGCGAACTGCTCGGCGAGGGCAAAGGCCGGATTGCCCTTGTACTGGTCGCGGGCGTCTGGGTTCAACCCGAAGTGCGCATAGTAATGACGGCCCTGGAAGTCCTGATGGGCCTGGATCATGAAATGGACGTCAGGCCGCACATAAGGCTTGAGGATCGCCGCGCCGATGGCCGGATGGTTCGGGACACTGATGGCCTTGCCGATGTCGTGGCACAGCGAGGCGATGATGACCTCGTCATCGGCACCGGCCCGCTCGGCCATCGTGGCCGTCTGCAGGCAGTGCGTGAGCTGATCGGTGGAGAAGCCGTCGACGATCGTGCGCAGCGATCGGAGAAGGTCGAGGATGCCGTCGGCCACTCGGGACTGGTTCTTCGCCGTTTCGGCGCCGATGTGCATCCACTCTTCCTTGGTCGATGCGTCCATCGCCGTGAACGTGGCGTTGCCCGTTGCCGGTGCCGTTGCCGTTGCCGCTGTCGTCGTTGCTGTTGTGGTCGTTGCCATGGCCTGAGCATCGCGCCGAAGCACCAGCGGTGTCACGTCCTTCCCTGGTCACGGGAATTGCCCGAGGCATCAGGACGATCTGTCGAGAGGATGGTCGAGTACCTTGCTCCCCATCGCGACTGCCAACGTGGCTGTCGACGGGGAGGCACGAACATGGCTGGACTCGCAGACATCCTTGGCGGAGCGCTCGGCGGCGACGCTTTGAGCAAGCTGGCCGGACAGCTGGGCACCGACGAGGGCGGCGCACAGAAGGCGCTGAGTGCGGCGCTTCCCACCATCCTCGGCCGTCTCAAGGAGAACGCCGACACACCGGAGGGCGCAGCGGCCCTCGCCAATGCTGTCAACAAGGATCACGACGGCAGCATCCTGGACCAGGTCGGATCCCTTTTCGGGGGCGGCGACGCCTCCGGCGAAGGTTCGAAGATCGTCGGCAAAGTCTTCGGCGGCGACGCGCCCGCGGCCCATCAGTACATCGCACAGAACGGCGGGATCGATACGGCAAAGGCGGCAGGGCTGCTCAGCATGCTCGCGCCCCTCGTCCTCGGCGCGCTCGGGAAGGCCGGGAAGTCGTCCGGAGGACTCCAGGCCGATGGTCTCTCGGGCATGCTCGGCGGTCTCATGGGCGGTGGCGGCGGGCTCTCCTCGATCCTCGGCGGGTTGCTCGGGGGTGCCGGGAATGCGGCCTCGACCGGTGCGAGTGGTGCCTCGTCGACCGCAAGTGGCGCGGCATCGTCCGCAACCAGTGCAGCAGGCGGGATGATGGGCAAGGTGACGGGGATGCTCGACCAGAACAAGGACGGCAGCGTCACCGACGACATCAAGCGCATGGCGGGAAGCGGCGGCATCCTCCAGAAGCTGATGGGGATGCTCAAGAAGAGGCGCTGAGACGCAGGCGCTGAACCACAGAGAACACGCGACCGACCCTCGGCGAAGGAACGTTCGCGCAGCGACCGATCGTGCCCCCGCCGGAAGACTGCCCGGCCCGGTCGCTGCGGATGCCGGCGGGCGGGACCATCAACGCCCACATCGAGATGGGTGCCTTTCGCATTGGGCCAGGCACTCGGCCTCCCCGCCGGTGGCAACTCGCTCGACAACACAATCCGCATTATCCAGCCGGTCGCGTCCGACTGGGTGCTGCTCGACCTGCGGGTCCAGGCGGTACGCAACGGGTTCGGTCATGGCCTTGTGCATCAATGGGCCCAGGACGGCACGCTGATGGCGACGGCGACCAGTCGGTGATCCTGCGCTACCGCGGCGGCGTCTCCGTTTCAGAAACCGCGTAACCCCTTTGGGCTACTCCGCGAGGCCGGCGAGGACGTCGCTGGCCGCAGTGGCGCGGTCGTCCTGAAATGTCGCACCGGTCGGCAGGGGCGCATACAAACCGAGCGCGGCGACTGCGGCAATGGCCGGTAGCAGCTCGCGCAGCTCGCGGGGAGGCGGGAAGTACTCGTCCTCGTCCGTGACGCTCACGATCTCGACACCGTTCGTGGGAGCAAGCCGGCTGATGACCGCGTCGACGAGCTCCTCGGGTGCCGAAGCTCCGGCCGTGACACCGACGGTGCCTGACAGGTCCGTCGGCAACTCGTCGGCACTGTTGACCCGGTAGACCCGCTCGCAGCCGGCGGCTCGGGCCACCTTCGCCAACGCGACGGTGTTCGACGAGTTGGCCGACCCGATGACCACGATGGCATCGGCCCGAGGTGCCATTGCCTTCAGCGCGTTCTGGCGGTTCGTGGTCGCGTAGCAGAGGTCGGAATGGCCCGGGATCCACATCGACGGGTACTTCCCGTGGGCGGTTGCGAGCACGTCGGCCCAATCGTGATGGCTGAGGGTGGTCTGCGCCAGCAGCGCGACCGGCGCATCGCCGAGCGCAAGCGCCTCAACGTCGGCAGGGCTCTCGACGAGATGCATGGCGTCGGGTGCGACAGCCATCGTGCCCAT
>JAYTFI010000022.1:0-1575 GCA_043734485.1 Acidimicrobiales bacterium
GGCCTAGGGCGCAGAGTCGAGCGGGGCAGGCCGGGCGGACCGGGGCACAATCGGCGCTGCCGTTCACCGGCTTCGACACTGTCGGTCTCGGAGCTGCCGGTCGCGGAGCTGTCGGTCGCGGAGCTACCGGTCTCGGAGCTGCCCCCTTCGCCGGCGAGGGCTCCGACGATGCCAGGCCGGATCCGGTGCGTTGCAGCACGCCGTCGGCGCCGCTCTCGACGCGTGTGATCCGTTCCGCGAAGCGGCGCAAGACCGTTGGGGCCAAGCTCGTCGGCAGCGTGGTCGAGGTGACGATCCCGTCGTGGATGTCGAAGGCCGATGAGTCGAAGTGGGCCGAGGAGATGCGTGCCCGCTTCGCCCGGACCCGGGCCGGGGCGGAGGTCGACCTCGATTCACGGGCCATCGAGCTGAGCCGCCGCTATTCCCTTCCGACCCCCGCCTCGATCCGTTGGGTCGACAATCAGCAAGGACGCTGGGGCTCGTGCACGCCGTCCGACGCCACGATCCGCATCTCGAACAGGCTCGCGGGTATGCCCCTCTGGGTACTCGACTACGTCCTCGTGCACGAGCTCGCCCATCTCCGCCACCCCGATCATTCGAAGGCGTTCTGGGCGGTGGTGAACCGCTATCCGAGAACGGAGCGAGCTCGCGGGTTCCTCATGGGCGCGGGGCTGGCGGAGGGCTGAGCCGCCGGCTCGTCCTCCACTGGCGCATGTTCGCGGCTTCTGCTTCCCTGCACTAGCGGTGCTGGCCGCAGCGTGTCGCCAGCGGGTCGACAGCGAGTTCCGCAGCCGAGATGTCGGAGTCGCAGAACCCGCACCGGCCGTAGGTGCCGTTGTCAAGCGCTTCGATCGCGCCGGCGACGCCCACGATGTCCGATTCGATGGCATCGAGGTCCGCGAGGCGGAATGGCTCGGCGTCCGAACCCGCTTCGTCGAGGTCCAGAGCCGGTTGCATGCCCGGATGGTACCGGCCTCGGTCTCCCTCAGCGGCTTATCGCCGGGGTCGCACCTGGCCACGAGCCAGACCGGCTATCGACGACCCCGATCAGTGAGCCAACGCGCGCGACCAGCCCGCCGGCGCCGGCTGACACCGCGGGCACCAGTAGGCCATGCGGGCCTGATCGCCCAGCCGCCTGGCCTCGACCGTTGCGCCGCATCGCCGGCACGGCCGCCCCACCCGCCCATAGACCCAGGGCCGGTCCGGACCATCGCCGAAACCCCGCGACCGGGAGTGCGGGCCGATGTTCGCCCGCATCAGCATCGACGCTTCGACGACCAGCGCGTCGAGAGCCGCCTCGTCGAGCGCGTCGCGTGGAGTCCACGGATGCACACCTCGGAGGAAGAGCGACTCGCACCGATAGATGTTGCCGATGCCGGCTACGACGCGCTGGTCGAGGAGCAGATCGCCGATCGGCCGTGACGGTGACGATCGGGCCGCACGACGACAGACCTCATCGAGGTCGAACGGGTCGACCAGCACATCAGGCCCCAGTCCGGAGACTGCTCGACCACGGCGTGCATCGGCTTGCGACGTCAGTTCGACGACCGGCACGTTGAAGCAGACAGCGAGGCG
>JAYTFI010000023.1:0-3713 GCA_043734485.1 Acidimicrobiales bacterium
CGGGGGCCGGCCGGGGCGGCCCCCCCCGCCGCGTTGGGCGTCAAGGCAGATGTACGCGGGTCAGCCGCGCGCTCGTCTCGGCCAGCGCTCAGCGATGCATGTCCGTGAATCCCGTCAGCCCACTCGGCGCATGCGGCCCGACGAGGTACATCTCGAAGATCCCCATACCCGTCGCACCGTCGTCGCGGACGGCATCGCTCAGTATCTGCACGTGCTGGAAGCCGAGGTCGGTGGCGTCGACATCGGCCGTGACGAGCGTGTCGTGCGTCTGCTCGTCCGGGCCGACGTACATGCCGTGCCCCCACGTCGGGTGCCCGTAGCCGATCCCCTGCATGAAGAACGTGAGCCGGCTGCGCAGCTCGATCCCGATGGTTCGTTCGGGCAGGGCCAGCGAAAGGCGGAAGCCGTCGGCATGTCGTGTCCCCGGACGCCAGCCGATCTCGTAGGTCGGGTCACCAGCGACCGCCGTCGCCCCCGTATCGGTCGGTGCGACCAGTCCGCTGCGGTGCCACGCCGTCCCGTCCGCCGTCTCGTTGACGTCGAACAGCACGTTCAGGTCGTCGAAGTTGAGCGGCGTCCACAGCCAGTAGAACTGCGGCCCAGGTCCGTCGGGAGCGGCGTTCGGCTCGCGATTGCCGACGCCCCGAATGCCCCACGACCGGTCACGGGTGCCCCGCCACGTCGCCGTGTCGACCGTGAGAGTTCGATCACCGACGAAGATCACGCCCGTCCACGTGCCGTTCTGGGTCAGGCGGGTGATGTCCATGGCCGTGAGGTTGCCGGGAGACCAGTGGTAGTGCGGCTCCTCGAAGGCGGGCCCACGGGCATGGAACGTGAGGTCGGCGCGGACACCGGACTCCGGAGAATCGACGACGACCCGAAGCGTCCGCATCGGCTCGACGATCTCGATGCGTACCGGCCCGGCCCGCAGGTCGAGGCGGTCGGCGCCGAGCAGGCGTGAACCGCGGACGTTGTGCTGGACGCCGTCGGCCACGATCGAGAACGCGCCGTCCATCACGTTGCGGCCCGGGTACTGGCCGAACGCAACAGCGAAGTAGACCTCGCCGGCGTCGTCGCCGCTGACCGGGTACCCGCAGAAGAAGAACCGGTCGTACAGGTTGCGGTCGGTGCCCGGATCGCGGAACGGCCGGCTGGTCTGGTGGAGCGGGTAGTCGTCGGCGGCGGTGATCACGCCGGTCGTTCTAGCCGGTCGGCCGCGCGGCACGACAGGTCAGTGTCTGTCGAGCCGTCGCATCAAGTGGTCCCGTGCTTCGGCGTCGAGGGGCCCACCCCGGCCAGCGAGCGACTTGGCAATGGTCGTGCGCTGCTCGGCCGTTCGGTTGCCGCAGTAGTTCAGCTTCGCCCGTACACCCGTGACCGTGGGGCGGACCCCCCGGATCGCTCCGAGCAGCTTCGTGTACGCACCGATGATGGCGAGCATCGCCCGCGGTGTGGCTTCGAGGCGCGCTCAGACCGGGTTCGCCTTGGCGAGGTGGAGCTCGATCGTGTTGTGCCCGTCGAACACGAAGTTGGTGGGCACGACGATCGGCAGTCCGCGTACCCTCCAGCGTGGCACCTACGATCGACGGCGTGGCGAGCGGACCCGTACCTCGCCGCGACGAGCGCCGTCACCCGGCTGGCAGCCAGCGCTGGTGGGGTGAGTCGTGGGGCTTCGAGTTCGCCCTTCCCGACGCGTCGCTCGGAGGCTTCGTCCGCCACACCGTCTACCCGCGTCGCAACATCTCATGGTTCTGGGCCGCGATCGTGGGAGAAGGGCGTTCCTACGTGCTGTGCCGCGATCATGATCTCGCGCCGCCGGCTGACCCGAACGTGATCGAGGTGCGCGGTGGCAGCCTCTGGTCGCATGCGATCTGCGAGACGTCGCTCGAGCACTGGACCGTGGCCATGGAGGCGTACGCGGTCGAGTTCGAGGACCGCACCGAGGCGTGGCGACAGGAGCGCGGCGACCGCATCGGCCTCGCCTTCGACCTCGAGTGGGAGAGCCTCGCGAGCGCGGCCGTATGGGTACATAGCGATGCCGGGATCGTCCGCTACGAGCTCCCGTGTGAAGTTCATGGCGAGCTGCAGATGGGTGACGAGTCGTGGACGATCGCGGGCTTCGGCTGGCGCCACCACGAATGGGGGCTGCTCGACTGGAAGGGCCGGGTGGTGCGCGGCGAGCGGGCCAACGTGAGCGGGGCGCGCCCGCGGACCACGCACGTCGGTGTCGACGGAGCCGTGGTGTCGGCCGGACCGGAGCCGCTCGCTGGCGACTGGGTGCCCGGCTCGCCGGACGGCCGTGACCGGATCGCGGACGCGCCGCTCCTCGTCGACCGGCCGGACGGGTTCAGCATTCCGCTCCTGCGCTCGCTGGATCGCGTGGTGAGCGACGGGGTCGAGTCACCCGGATGGACCGAGCGTCTGCTGGCCGATTGAGCCGTACGGCTCACCGATTGAGGCGCTGAAGACACCCGACCATAGGCTCGAACGCGTGTATTTGAACCAGTTCGCACCCGGCCTTGCGCCCCTCGACATGACGCCCTCTGCGGAGTTCGCGAGCCTTTGTCAGAGCGCTTCGGACCTGGGCATCCCGCACTCGCCGGACGTCCGCTACGCCTCGCGCCACACGGTCGTGAACAGCCAGCGCTTCCACTTCTCCGAGTGGGGCACGCCCGGGAACCCGCAGATCCTGCTGCTCCACGGCGGCAACCAGTCGTCGCACTCCTGGGACCTCGTGAGCCTCCACCTGGCGGATCGGTTCCACGTGTTCGCGCTCGACCAGCGCGGCCACGGCGACTCGGAATGGAACCGCGAACTCGACTACTCGATGGACTCGATGGCCGCCGACGCCATCGCCTTCATCAAGGATCAGGGGCTGCAGAACCCGATCGTATTCGGCCATTCGATGGGCGGACGCATCACGCTCACCACGGCGCTGGCGCATCCAGATGCCGTTCGGGCACTGGTGATCGTCGATATCGGACCCGAGGTCACCGAGGAGGGCGCGAAGACGATCCAGAACTTCGTGATCCACAACGTCGAGTTCGACGACCTCGGGGTGTTCATAGACAACGTGCAGAAGTACGACAAGTTCCGCACCCGTGAGCACATCGAGCGGACCGTGAAGTACAACATGTTGCGCCGCGTCGATGGCAAGTTCGTCAGCAAGGTCGACCACCGCCGCCTCCCGGTCAAGAACGCCGACCTCACGCTCCAGCAGATGTCCGCCCTCTCGATGCCGGTCCTCGTGATCCGAGGGGCGGAGTCGAACATCCTCGAACCGGACGCCGCCATCCGCTTCGCCGACGCGCTGCCGGATGGCCGATTGGAGACCGTCCCGAACTGCGGCCACAACGTCCACTCCGGGAACACGCTCGGCTTCCTCGCCGCCATCGCCCCGTTCCTCGGCGAGCTGTCCTGACTGGAACGGACAAGTCCGGCACAGGGCCTGCCCAAGCTCGACCTGCCCTCGCCCGAGACCGCGCTGATCGAAGCAGCCACGCCGAAGGACTGGCGTGACCGCAAGGACGAGCTGTCGGCGGGCTTCGACCCCCACGCGCTCAAGGCACTCGGCACGGCACTGGTCACCAACGACATCCCGCCCGTACGCGACCGGCTGAAGTCGATCGCCCTCCCGGTCACGGTCATCGCCGGCGCCAATGACCACCCGTTCTCCGACCAGGCCCCGAGCCCACCTCAGGACCGCCTCGGCC
>JAYTFI010000024.1:0-5941 GCA_043734485.1 Acidimicrobiales bacterium
GGTGAGTCGTACCGGACGGTCGCAGAGATCCTCGGCAACAGCGAGAACACGCTCCGGCTGCACTATGACGGTCGCACCGACGTCGGCAAGCGCAAGGCGATCCAGGCACTCGAGTTCGACTGATTGGCCCTTCAACACGGACCTCTCAGCCGGTACACGACAATTGCCGGCCTACGCGCGGAGTGCTGGCACCCCGGTGCGGCCGCCTGCCGTCTGGCGGAACCGCACCCACCCGTCACCGATCTCCGGCTCCGCCTGCCGATCGGCGAGCGCCACTGCGGCGACGGTGATCCCCTTCCCATGAGTGATCGTGGTTGAGCCGACGATCCCTCCGCCGCTGTAGCCGGCGCCCACGACCATGCCATCGTCGTCAACGTCGATCCACGCCGAAAGGTGGTTCGCGAACCGAAAGCGATCCTCCTGGCGGAGCGAATCAATGTCGGCCCCTGCAGCACCGATCTCGGACGGGGGTGGAGCGTCGTAGTGCGCCACACCTGAGTCGAACGGCAGGGTGGCCAGGCCGCTGACCGCCTCCGACGGGATCCACGACAGGGTGGTGACGGAACCTTGGATGCGCATGTCAGCCATCGTGCGCGAGCCGCCGGTGAGGGGACAGGGTGCCCTCACGTCTCGTGCGGTGTGGCTAGCCCCACACCAGTTCGGGGGCGCGGTCAACGCAGCACGACGGGCCGACGCGAAGCGAGACCCACCGCAAGCCCAATTGCGGCAGCACCCACCAGCGTGGAGGCGACGAGCAGTCCGAGCCCCACCAGCGGCAGATGGACCGGCCAATCGATCCCCACCGAGGCCGAGAACAGGCGCCAGCTCACACTTGCCACGAGCAGCCCGGCCGGCACCCCGACGAGCATGCTTGCGATCGCCGTCGCCATCGACTGCAGCACCACGACACAGGTGACCTGCGGGCCGGTCATGCCGAGCGCTCCGAGCACCGCGAGCTCGTGGCGTCGAGAACGTACCGTGGAAATGATCCCGTAGCTCAGCACCACCGCGATGATGGTTCCGAGTGCGACACCGAACGGAAGCCACACCGAGCTCAGCTCCGAGTATCCCGCCAGTTGGGGCGGCGCAGCGTCAAGCAGGAAGCAGCTGGAGTCGGTGCAGCCCAGTTCGGTTACGACCTCTCGGAGCCGGGCGAGCTGCTCCTTACGCGGGCGGTCGCCGGAGACGGTGAGGAACAGGCCGTTGTACCGACCCGTGGGATCGCCGGCCGGCATCACCGAGGCGATGGTCGCCACTCCGTCGCCCAGCGACAGCGATCCGAAGCGCGCCGAGCCGATCGAGGGGAACACGCCCTCACCCACGACGGTCATCGAGTGGACGCCGTCCGTGCGCCCAACCGCGATCCGGTCGCCGACGGACCGTCCCACCGAGGCGAGCGTCTGGCGGCCGAGCACGATCTCGTCGGCCGTCTGAGGGCTGCGACCGCGGCTGAGCCGCAGTGCGACCTCGCCTTCCAATGACTGGAGCCCGATCGCCGCGACCCGGCGCCCTCCGAGCGACACGAAGCCTGTCGTGAATGCGGTCGCACCGCTCACTTCCTCGCTGTCGACGACACCCCGCAGGGCTTCATCGGGAATCGTCCCGAACGCGTTCATCAGGCTCGCGTCCCAATTCCAGCCGTGGGCACGCGGCGTGCGTACCACCGTGTCGACGGTGGAGGCGAACGCGATCGTTCCCGCGAACAGACCAACCGCGAGCCCCACGCTGACCAGGATCGTGCGCACCTGCCTCCCCCCGGAGGACTGAAAGGCGAAGCGGCGCGCCGTGCTCGCGAGCGGCCCCGTAGCGGCCCGCCCGATGATCCTGGCGGCGCCAGGGCGAGCACGGTCGCGGAGGGTGACTGCGTCGGTCGTTGCACCGTTCATCACGGCAGCCGTCAGTCGCCACGCCCAGGCCGTGACGAGGACGACGAGCGTCGCGAAGACCAGGGCGACGCCGCCCGCCAGTGCCCATGGGTCAGCCCGTAGACCTGGGAAGGGCTCGACGTCTGACGCCGCGCCGAAGGGTGTGAAGGCGCTGGACACATACGCGCAGGCGCCGGCCAACACGGCTGCGACGGCCGCGATGGTGGCGCCGTGCATAGCGACCATGGTCGTCATCGATGCTCGCCCGACCCCCAGTCCCCGCAAGGTGGGCAGGTCGCGATAGTGGTTGGCCAGCGAGCGTGTGAGTGACTGGACTGCGAAAAGGACCGTTGCCGCGAAGAACATCGCGGCCATGAGCCAGATGGCCACCACCTGGGGTCGATTCGCCCGCTCCGCCTGATCGACTGCCGTGGCGTACGACGAGAACAGGAGCGGATCACCGTCGGCGGTGGCGGAGATCCGTGCAGTCGCCTGCTGGAACGCCTGCTCGTCAGCCGAGCCATCGTGCAGTCGGATGTAGTCGATGAGGTAGAAGCCGATCCCCGGGTGGGCACGGCCGAACGCCGGGAAGAGGTACACCTGCGGTGCCCGCCGCGTGTCCCCGATCATCTCCTCCGGCCGGCGACCAACGCCCACCACGGTCAGTTCGAGCTGCGTGCCTTTCGCCGGGTCTGCTTCGTCCTCGGCGTCGAGCTCGTTCGTGCGGTAGAGCCGGAAGGAGTCGATGACGTCACCAACATGCCAACCACCCAGCGCGAGCGCCTCGGGGTTGACCACCACCTCGTCCGGACGGTCCGTCGCCGGCAGCCTGCCCTCGAGCAATCGCACGGCGTTCACCGCCCTTATCGCGTGATCGTCGAACAGCTTCCCGAGGGCCGAGCCGATCTCGAAGCGCCTGTCGAACTGCCCATCGGGCTTCGTGACCTCGAGGTACACGCCTTCGAGCCTCGAGGTGGCGGCGACCTGCGGCAAATTGTCCACCTGGTCGAGGAGGCGGTTCGCGACGCTCGGGGCGAACCGTGATTGATCCACAGCGACCGCCACATGGGCAGCGTTGCTGGTGCTCAGCAGCCGATCGAGTGCGCTCGATGTGCGTCGGGCGTCGGCCGCCGCACCCACGGTGAACGAGAGTGCGACACCGAGCACGAAGGCGAGCACGAGCCACGACCGCCATGACTGTCGCAGGCCCGTGACGTATCGAAGCCGAAGCGCACTCACCGGTGGAGCGTGTCATCCCGCTGTGCGCAGGACAATGTGGTCAGCACCATCCTCGAGTGTGGCGAGCACCCCTCCAGATTCGCGCCGCACACTGTCGTACACCTTTAAACCTGGATCCACCGTCGGGGTTTGAGGTTGATAGTTGCCGCGTCCGCAAAAAGTGCCCGCTGAGCAGCGAGAATGGAGGTCTCTACACCAATCCGTTCCGGCCTTTAGGAGGGCACCTTTCAGATGCGAGTTTCGCGCAGTCTTGACACGGTCGCTGTGATCCTTGATGCCGGCAATCTCGTGGCGGACGCCGGGCTGATCCTGCCCGCGACCCTCGCGTTGCATCTCGACCCCGCAAACGCTGATCAACATGAAGGTCCACCATCCCGACTCCTCGGCCGGGTGTCTGGCGGGCCGCAAAGCGTTGACGCTGGTTCATTCGATGATCGCGGGCGGTGACTGCATCGACGACGACGATGTCCTGCGGGGCGGATCATCGGCAGTGGTGCTGGATCATGTGGTGATCGCACCTCGGACGCTCGGCACGTTCCTACGTGGGCATACGTTCGGCAACGTCCGCCCGCTTGATTCGGTGAACATCGAAACGCTCCGTCGGTCGGCGCCGGCGATGCCGGCGGTCGAGTCAGGCCGCATCGCTGAGCTTGATGGGGGTTGCGTTGGCGGTGGCGTCTCGGTGCATGGTGCCGTAGACGACTGTTGGAGAGGTGCCGCTTCAGGATTCGCATCGCTTCGCGTTTGGTGTGGCCGCGTGTGCGGGCGCGTTCGTAGAGGTCACGGGCGGCGGGGTTGCAGCGGAGTTGGGTGATGGCCATGCGGTGAAGGACGGCGTTGATCTGGCGGTTGCCGCCTTGGTCGAGGCGGTGTCGGACGGGTTCGCCGTCGCCCTCGCCGGATGACGCGGGGATCGGCGCGGTCCCGTTGAACCGAGCGAAGCCGCCCTCGGTGAAGCGTCGTGGATCGCCGGTCTCGACGAGAAGCTCGGCTGCGGACTTCGTCGAGAGGCCGCACAGGTCAGCGAGTGTGGACTTCTGGGAGGCGACGAGAGATGCCAGTTCTGCCGTGATGGTCTTGTCGCGTGCGTCGAGCCGGGCGACGTCTGCGGCTGCGGTGTCGAGCAGCCGAAGGCGAAGCAGCACGACGTTGTCAGTGATCGCTCGGCGTTCGAGAGCAGCGAGGGACACGAGTCGCCGTCGGACATCTCGATCGTCGCCGAGCGCAGACTGGACCTCTTCGGGCAGCGCGATGAGGATCGCTTCGGCTTCGTTAAGTACGTGTTGGCGTGTCTTGAGCAACGACCGTCGAGCCTTGTGGCACAACGACATCTGGTCATGTGTCGGGTCAGGGCCGACCGCTCCGACGGCATGCTTGAACGCCGCAGGGAGGTCATCGTGGGCGAGAACTTCTCGGGCGATGCGTTCGGCGTCGAGGTTGTCGGTCTTGCCTTGGCGGCGTCGGCGGGCTTGTTCAGCCGTGCGCGTCGGGCACACGTCTCGAACATCGAATCCGGCCTCGCCGAGGAACACGGCCGTGTGACGGCCCAGCGATGACGCACCCTCCACGCCCCACACGCGCACCGTGCCGAGCTGGTCGGCCCATGCCGTCATCGAGCGGTGGCCTTCACCCGAGACCTTGAACGTGCGGGTGCCAAGCAGACCACCTCGACTGTCGAGGATGGTCACGGTCAGTGTGCGTTTGTGCGGGTCAACTCCAGCGACGCAACCTTCGTTGAGGGTTCTGTTCATCGAGGGCTCCTTGTCCTACGTTGAGTGGGTAGACCCCGTCGACAACTCCCGGTCGAGACATGCGATCGAGGCTCCTATCAAGTCAGTACGGGTTCCAGAGGAAGGGCCCAGGAGCGACATGTCAGTCGCAAAGACACCCGCAAGGGGTCAGAGCTGAGAAGAGTCAGCTCCTGGGTCCAACCTCCGACCGTACGAAGCCGTCGCATCGATCCGGTGGACCCACTACAACACCGGGAGTTGAGGACCTTGAGCGAGTCGGCGTCGGCCCAGTCGTAGATCACTTACATGAGCGTGGTCAGCTCGACCGTGGGGAGACCGCCAACAAAGGAAGTCGCCGACGACCACTGTCATCCTGCATCTGCGGATGGTGCGATCCCGACAGCGACCTGAGGGAGCTCGAACAGGATGCCGCGCACGTTTCGATGGCGCTCGACACGTCACACTGGTCGACGCAGCTGCGAGCGAAGGGTCGGCTACAGCTTCTCGACCACCGTCTTGGCGAAGGTGTTGAGCGTGTCCTGCCGCTGCGTCGTGAAGCCGTCGTTGCCGTTGGTGCCGTCGCCGTTACAGCGCATCTTGATGTAGACGTAGCTGCCGTCCTTGCGAGCCGAGATGTTGTTGGGCTGGTCGTTCTTCGGTTGCCGGTAGGCCGCGTCGCCGACGCCGTTAATTTCCTCGGCGTCCTCGCTCTTAAAAAACTTGCGCAGTGCGCGGGGGCGACGACCACGGCGCAGGGGCCCTGGACGGGGTCCAGCCACGTCCATGTGCATTCTGCGCCGCCGACGGCGTCCTCGGTGGGTTCGGCCCGTTGGCTTTCACCGAGAACGTCGACGACACGATCTCGGTCGTCGACAGCGTGCAGGGATCAGCGAGGGGAGCCTCGGAGGCGGGCGCGCCGGCGCTGCCCGCAGGCTTGGATGTCTGCGCGCCGCCGGCCGTCTTGTTGTCGGACGTGGAGTCCCCGCCGCAGGCGGAGAGCGCCAGGGGCAGCACGAGGGCACCGACGAGGGCAGTTATGCCTCGCCGTTTCACGACAGAGTGCTTTTGCATCCCTGGCCCGTCGGCGGCGAAGGCGCGTGGTGTTCG
>JAYTFI010000025.1:0-3885 GCA_043734485.1 Acidimicrobiales bacterium
TCGGCGAGGCCGATGTCGCCGGTGAGCCGGATGAGGGTGGCGAGCACGCGTCCACCCTCGATCCGGAGCGTCTCCTCGAGGGGCGTGTGCGGGGCGCTCATCCCTCCGCGGAGAAGTCGATGACGGGGCGAACCTCGACCTTGCCATGCCAGGCACCGGGGATCTGCGCAGCCCAGGCGATGGCTTCGTCGAGGTTGGCGCAGTCGATCAGGTAGAAACCACCGAGCACCTCCTTGGTTTCGGCGAAGGGGCCGTCGACGGTGACGATCTCCCCGCCCTTCGCCCCGCCTTTCACGTGCACCGTGGTCGCCGTGGTGGTGTCCTGCAGCGCTTCTCCGCCGCCGAGGACGCCGGCCGCTCCGGCGGTGGCGCCGAAGTCGTTGTACTCGGCCATGATCTGCGCCCACAGCTCGGGCGATCCTTCGTTCTTCTCGGGGGCTGATCCGTATATGAGTGCGGCGTAGCGAGGCATGTAGCTGCTCCTTGATCGGGGTGCCGTTGGTGGCACTGATCTCCCGACGAACGAGCTTGCCGGATTTCGACGGGTTCAACGAGTTCGACGACCGATTCCGAAGTTCGGGGAATGGAGCGCCGGGCGGCTACGACGCGACCACAACGACCGGGATCGCCGACGTGACCGGCGTGACCGGCGCAGCCGACCGCGGCGCATGGTGCCCGACCTTCACCTGACCGGTGATCGAGCAGATCGCTTCCATCACCTGTTCGGTCAGCGCTCGGGCGCCCACCCGGCCCACCGGCGCGACCTGTTCGACGACGATCGGCTCGGCCATCGTGAGGGAGCAGCGTCGGCGCGGCCGCGGGAGGCGCGCCCCGGCCGGCTGGATCGAGTCCGTCCCGGCGATCCCGACCGGCAGGATCGGGCAGCCGTAGGTGAGCGCGAGCCGGGCGGCACCGGTGTAGCCGCGGTACAGACGCCCGTCACGTGAGCGCGTCCCCTCGGGGTAGAGCGCCAACACCCCGCCATCGGCCAGCACGGCGCCGGCGGCATCGAGACCGATCATGGCCCGAGCACCTCGCTCGCGGTCGATCGGGATCATGCCCATCGCAGGGAACAGCCACCGGGTCTTCCAGGAGTCGAGGTACTCGGCCTTCCCGATGAAGTGGACCGGCCTCGGAACGCTGATCATGAGCATCACCGAGTCCATGAAGCTCAGATGGTTGGCACAGATGATGGCCGCGCCGGTTGCAGGAACGCCTTCGAAGCCGGCAAGTTTGGCCGGCCAGAGGAGGCGGGCGACCGGGCCGAGCGTCGGGCGGCAGACGCGCTGGAGCAACGGACCACGGGTGACGCGTGATCTGCGCGGAGTCGTGCGGTTGGGGGCTGTAGCCGGGCGCAGAACGGTGCGGAGTGGCCTCATGCCCCCACGTTGACGACACGAGATGACAACTGCATGACACCTCGATGAATGCCGCGCAGAACTCCGGGTAACACGCAGGGTGACGGCGGCGCGGAACGGGTCAGATGGGCGGCAAGGTCTTCGGGATCGAGCTCGTCGATGACGCTGCCCAGCCGCGAAGCGGGTCCCACCGGTGGCAGGTTACCCGGGGCTACTTCGTATGCCCAGCAGCCTGGCGCAGGCGGGCAATGAGGTTGCTGTACTTCACGCCGATCTCCGCCGCCCGCCCGCCCGCGGCGTCGCTCGTCGGATCGATCCGGGCGGCGACGCTGACACCGGTCGCCGGGAAGCGCTCCACGCCGCCGCTCCCGAAGTGGTGGCCGATGGCGGTGTAGTGCTTCACGTCGTCATTGTCGGTCCAGCACGGGCAGACAGGCCAGGTGCCGAGGCCGATGTTGTGCGCGTCGAGCGTCGTCATCCGTGCGATGGACTCGGCCGAGAGCACGCGGCCGGGCGTGAACAGTACGTCGGACCACTCAGCCAGGTCGGTGACCGTCGAGTAGATTCCGCCCGATCCCGATGCCGCCCACCCCGGATGATCGGGGGCTTCGAGGGTCGTCTGGTGTAGAGCGACCGAGCCGACCAGATCGGCGACCAGGGCCGAGAACGGCCGACCCGTGCGCTCTTCGAGGAGCAGTTCGAGGTACAGGAAGTTGGTGTTGGCGTAGTGCACCTCACCGCCTGGCGCGGTGCGTAAGGCCGTGCGGGTCGAGAGGTTGACCGCCTCCAGGGGCGTGATGGGTTGGTCCGGCCGGTACTCCTTGGCTTCGGTGTAATCCACCAGACCGGACTCGTGGGTGAGCAGCTGGCGCACCGTCACGGGCTGGCCGGGAGCGTCGACCCCGGCAAGGGCGGGCATCTGCTCGTCAAGCGCGACCAGCCCACGGTCGACGGCCTGGAGAACGAGGGCCGCGGTGAAGGTCTTGGTGATGCTGAGGATCGGATAGCGGTCGGTTGAGCGGAAGGCAGGCGTGTCGTCCTGGTGGGCCTCGCCCGTCCAGATCTGGTCGTCGACGACGACTGCGGCGGTCACCGAGCCGACGGTGGGGTTCTCGACCAGCCAGGTGTCGAGGAGATCTTGGAACTGGGCCGAGGTCCAGACCGCCTCGGACTGTGCCGGCGACGACGCTGCGGCCGAGGTGGCTTTGATCGAAGCGGGCCGACTGTCAGGGATCTGTACCCCCGACGGGGCGGTGGAGACGGGGGGCCGGACGACATTCGGCGGCCTTGTCGTTGGAGCGGACGTTCCGACGCCGATCCTTGGGACGAGCGGACCCTGGCCAGGCGCGGAAGCCGCTTGCGCCCCGGTCAGCTTGGGGAAGGCATCGTTGCGGAGCGCCTCACGGTACGACGGAGCAACCCCGGCGGTCGCCATTGGAGGTACTCCGCTCGCCGCGGCCGCAGAGTCGTGCCGGAGTTGGGACACGCTCACCGTGACGACGACCAGGCCGACGATCGGCATGAGCAACTGCGGGAAGCGCAACGGCGAACGGGCAGGTTTCTGACGCTTTCGCACTGCGTCCGCGAACGCCGTAGTCGCATCGGTCGGCGCAGTGGCGGTTGCGCGGCGGCCGCGGCCCGGCCGAGCCCGGTCCTCGAGCCACCCGAAGGCGAACACGCACGCCCACGTACCGACGCCAACCGCGGCAAGGCTGGCGGCGACCCATTTGAGTCCGGAGCCCTGCACCAGCTTGTGCGCAACGACGATGGCCGCGGGGTGCCAGAGGTACACGGTGAGAGCCCGACCGCTCAGGGCCTGCGATCGGTGGGACACGCCCGGCCGCTCCGCGAAGCGTCGGAGCGGGCCTTCGGCGGCTTGCGCGGCCGCCAGCCACGCCAGCCCGGCCAGCACGAGAGCGGGGTAGGAATTGTTGATCTCGCCCCCGGGGAGCCCGGCAATTCGCCAGAGCGCAACGGCTCCGACCGCCGAAGCAACGGCTGCGGCCCCGGCCTTTCGCCTCGACAGGCCCGGTGCGCCCACCTTCCGGCGCTTTGCGAACCATATGCCGAGGATCACGAAAATGCCGTAGCTGACGAAGTCGCCGATGAGCAGACGGGCGGTCCCCGATCCGAGCACGGGCCACGAGTGCCGACCCGCGACTTCGAGGGCAATCACCGCAGCCACACACGCGGCGACGGAAACACGAATGCGCCGTGCCGCGAAGGCGAGAAGTGGGATTGCGAGGATCACCCAGACGTAGGCGCGCAGGTACCAGAGATGGCTCGACAGCCATCCGCCGTGGAACGTGGCGCCGGTGGGATCGTCGAGCGGCACGACCCAATTGAGCGTGCTCCAGTGTGGGCTCGGAAGGGCCGGGCGGTGCGGACCATTGAGCTCGTAGATCGCAGCAATTCCCCAAATGACTGCCCCATACGCCCAAAACGGCACGAGCACCCGCTGACCCCGGCGACGGACTGCGGCGACGTACCCACGCCACGTGCGCACGTCCGGAAGCATCGTGCCCAC
>JAYTFI010000026.1:0-7135 GCA_043734485.1 Acidimicrobiales bacterium
TTCCAGGTGAAGGGGCAGTTCGCGCCCGAGCTATGGCACGCGTTCCGCGTCTGGTCGACGTGGCGGTACCTGCTCCTCGGCCTCGTCAACACGCTGAAAGCCGCCGGAATCACACTCGTCCTGTCGCTCGTCATCGGCGTCGCGATGGCGCTGCTGCGTTCAGGGCCATTGCGTGTCCCGCGCATCCTCGCAACGGTCTACGTCGAGGGGTTCCGGGCCTGTGCGCTCGTGTTGCTGATCACGTTCCTCTTCGCCCAGTTGCCGCACTGGATCCACGGCTCGACATTGGAGTCGTACGCGCTTGCGGCCACGATCATCGGACTGACGCTGTACTACTCGACCGTGTTCGCCGAGGTCATCCGCTCGGGCATCCGCTCGATCCCCAAGGGCCAGACCGAGGCTGGAATGTCGATCGGCCTCAGCGAAGGCCGGTCGCTCCGCCTCATCGTGATGCCACAGGCGATCCGCCGGGCCCTGCCCAACATCGTGACGCAGGCCGCCTCGCTCACGAAGGACACCTCGCTTGCATACCTCGTCACCTACACCGAGCTGCTCTATCGGGCCGACATCTTCGGCAGCTTCGGCGAGAACAAGCTCCAGACGCTGATCGTTGCCGGCTGCATGTACATCGCGGTCATCGCGGTCATGACGTCGTTCGCGAATCGGTTGAAGGCGCGGCCAGCGTCGATGAAAACTCCTACGCCCGCATATCTTCTGAGGAAGCCATGAGCACGCTCGAACCCCTGATCGTCGTCGACCACCTCGACAAGCACTTCGGCCCGAATCACGTGCTGAAAGACGTGTCTCTGACCGTGGGCAGGGGTGAGGTTGTCGTCGTGATCGGCCCGTCCGGTTCGGGCAAGTCGACGCTGTGCCGGTGCATCAACCGTCTGGAGCGGTACCAGAAAGGTTCGATCACGATCGATGGCAGCGTCCTGCCCGAGGAGGGCAAGGCGCTTGCCGCCCTCCGTGCCGACGTCGGAATGGTGTTCCAGTCCTTCAACCTGTTCGCCCACAAGACCATCGTCGAGAACGTGATGCTCGGGCCCGTGAAGGTCCGCAAGTTGCCCAAGGACGAAGCGCAGCGCCGCGCCATGGCGTTGCTCGAGCGGGTCGGCATCGCAGCCAAAGCCAACCAGTTCCCGGCCGAGCTGTCGGGTGGTCAACAGCAGCGGGCCGCAATCGCCCGCGCCCTTGCAATGGAACCCAAGGTGATGCTGTTCGACGAACCCACATCGGCACTCGACCCCGAGATGGTCAACGAGGTGCTCGACGTGATGTTGGAGCTCGCGGCGCAGGGCATGACCATGGTCGTCGTCACCCACGAGATGGGTTTCGCCCGCAAAGCCGCCAACCGGGTCGCGTTCATGGATGGCGGGCAGATCGTCGAGATGGACGCGCCCGCGAGCTTCTTCGACCATCCCAAGACCGACCGGGCAAAGCAGTTCCTCAGCAAGATCCTGACGCACTGAGCTGTTAGGCCGTTGGGCCGCCACCTGCGAGCCGCCGCGCCGAAGGTCGACACGTCCATCACCAAGGACAAGTACAGCCAGTGCTTCGAGGCCCTGAAGGAGGGCAAGGTCGACGCCATGACGACCGACGATGCCATCCTCCTCGGCCTCGCCCGGGACGATCCGGAATTCGCCATCACCGGGAACCCGTTCCACACGGAGCCATACGGGGTTGGGGTCCCGAAGGGCGACGACCAGCTCCGCTCGTTCGTGAACGACGCGCTCGAGTCGATGGAAGCCGAGGGATCGTGGACGAAGGCGTTCCAGTCCACCGTCGGTGCCAGCGGGGCCATCGCTCCCACGCGCCGGCCGTCGTCCGCTATTGATGCGCGCGAAGTCGCACCTTCATGCGCGCGAACTGCCCGAAATCGTTCTCCGGCAATCGATTTCGGGCCAATTCGCGCGCACCGACCGGTCGATTCGCGCGCGCTACTCGCATCGTCGACCATCGTTTGGCCGAGCCCGCCGCTGCGGACCGACGTGCCGCGCCGACCGAGCACCGTCGATCGCCGCGGCAACGCGTACGGGGTCACGTTCGATCTGGGTCGGTGTGAATGCCACGAATCGATACCCGAGGGCGTGGTAGTTCGTGTCACGTCGTTGGTCGTGTTCGAAACCTTCTTCCATGGCGTGATAGCCGCGACTGTCGATCTCCATCAAGAGGCCGAGCTCCGGCCGCATCACGGCCGGGCGAGCCACGCCGCCGGAAGGCACCACGAGGTCGACCGTGTTCAGGTGCCGCGATCCGTCGACGATCTCGATCTGCCGCCAGAGCGGCGGGTACCCAAGACCACGCAGTACCTGGACGGCCCGGGTCTCGGCGTAGCTGCCGGTCGCCGGCTCGCCTCGCGGTCGCATCGCCAACACGTCCGAGAGGACGCGTGCACTCGGCGTGCGCGCTCCCACTGAGGCGAGGTCACTGAGCATCACCTCCTTGTCCCGAAGCGCATGCTCGACGGCGAGCTCCACCAGCTCGTGAACCGTCAACGGTCGGCGATCGCCGTCCCAGCGAGCAAGCGGCGCGAGACCGACCGCGAGCTGCCGCAAGACAAGGCGGACCGGCGCGACGAGCACACCGCGTACCTCGGTCGGCTCCTCCCAGGAGCGGGTCCGCAGCACCGAAGCCCCGGCCCTGCAGGTGATCGGCGCGCACCACAACGGCGGCCAGTCGTGTTCGCGGAACCCGTCGAGTTTGAGCCAGGCGGCGGCCGCCGCGCCTGTGAGCGCCAATGTTCTGGACATGAAAACCCCCTGCGTGGTTGCGAACGGAGGGGGAAATCCACTGGCAGCATGAGCGCTTGCGTCCGCCGTGTCCAGGTCTGCGCGCGAACCCGTGGGGCAAAGCGCGCGAAACCCACCGAGAATCGTTTCGACGTGTCCTCACAGGTCGACTTCGCGCGCGTCGACCACCGGATTCGCGCGCACGGTCGGGCGACCCGAACCGGACCCAAACGTGGAAGCATGGAGGACGTGATCTTTGACGGTTTCGCCCGACAGCTACCCGACATCGACCCCACTGAGACGCAGGAGTGGCTCGATTCGCTCGACGCCGTCGTCTCGTCGCACGGCCGCAGCCGCGCGCAGACGCTGATGAACCGGATGCTGGCGCGTGCCCGCGAGCTACAGGTCGGGCTGCCCAGCCTGGTGTCGTCGCCGTACATCAACACCATCTCGACCGATCAGGAGCCGTGGTTCCCGGGCGACGAGTTGATGGAGCGCAACCTCCGGGCGCTCATCCGCTGGAACGCCATGGCCATGGTCGTTCGGGCGAACCACAAGTCCGAGGGCATCGGCGGCCACCTTGCCAGCTACGCCTCCAGCGCGAGCCTCATCGAGATCGGCTTCAACCACTTCTTCCGGGGCAAGGACGACGGCGGCTCCGGCGACCAGATCTACTTCCAAGGCCACGCCTCACCGGGCATCTACGCCCGCGCCTTCCTCGAGGGGCGCCTCGACGAGCAGCACCTCGACAACTTCCGCATGGAGGTCGGCGGCCACGGGCTCAGCTCCTATCCGCATCCTCGCCTCATGCCCGACTTCTGGGAGTTCCCGACGGTGTCGATGGGGCTCGGTCCGATCAACGCCATCTACCAGGCCCGCTTCAACCGCTATCTTCTGAATCGCCGAGTCGCAGATACCTCGAAATCCCGCGTATGGGCTTTCCTCGGCGACGGCGAGACCGACGAGCCCGAGTCGCTCGGCGCGCTCTCGCTGGCGGGCCGCGAGCAGCTCGACAACCTCATCTTCGTCGTGAACTGCAACCTGCAGCGCCTCGACGGACCGGTCCGCGGCAACGGCAAGATCATCCAGGAACTTGAGACCGTTTTCCGCGGAGCAGGCTGGAACGTCATCAAGGTCATCTGGGGCTCGAAGTGGGACGAGCTGATCGCCAAGGACAAGGACGGCGTACTCCTCAACAAGATGAACTCGACCGTCGATGGCGAGTTCCAGAAGTACTCGGTCGAGTCCGGAAACTACATCCGTGAGCACTTCTTCGGGCCGGACCCCCGCCTGCGCAAGATGGTTGAGCACCTGTCCGACGACGACCTGCGGAACCTGCCCCGCGGCGGCCACGACTACCGCAAGCTCTATGCCGCCTACAAGGCCGCAGTCGAGCACACCGGCCAGCCCACCGTGATCCTGGCCAAGACGATCAAGGGCTGGACCCTCGGCCCCGACGTCGAGGGCCGCAACTCCACGCATCAGATCAAGAAGCTCGGCAAGGAGAACCTCCTAGGTGTACGCGAGACCCTGCACCTCGGAGACCTGATTCCCGATAGCGCGTTCGAGGGCGACGACCCGCCCTACGTCCGCTTCGCCGACGACTCACCCGAGTACGAGTACCTCATGCAGCGCCGCCGCCAACTCGGTGGTTCGGTGCCGAAGCGGATCGTGAAGCGATCGCCCCTGGCCACACCGGCACCGGATGCGGCGATGTTCAAGGAGTTCGCGCTGGGTTCGGGCAAGGTCGCGGTGTCCACCACCATGGTGTTCGCACGGATGATCCGCGGTCTTCTGCGTGACCCGTCGATCGGCCAGCGTGTCGTTCCGATCATCCCCGACGAGGCCCGCACCTTCGGCATGGACGGCCTCTTCAAAGAGGTGAAGATCTACGCACCCTTCGGCCAGAAGTATGAGCCGGTCGATGCCGACCTCATGCTGTCGTATCAGGAGAGCCAGCAGGGGCAGGTACTCGAGGAAGGCATCACGGAGTCGGGTGCGATGGCCTCATTCACGGCGGCCGGCACTGCCTATGCAACGCATGGCATACCCATGATCCCCTTCTACATCTTCTATTCAATGTTCGGCTTCCAGCGCACCGGCGACCTGGCATGGGCCTTTGGCGACTCTCGTGGCAAAGGATTCATGCTCGGCGCAACCGCCGGGCGAACCACACTGAACGGGGAGGGTCTGCAGCACGAGGACGGCCATTCCCTCGTGCTCGCCTCGACCATTCCGAATATTGCAACGTACGACCCCGCGTTCGCCTACGAAGTTGCTGCCATCATTGCCGATGGATTGCGACGGATGTACGGACCAAATCCGGAAGACATCTTCTATTACGTCACGCTTTACAACGAGAACTACGTCATGCCGGCGATCCCCGATGGCATCGCCGTTGCGGACATCGTCAACGGCCTGTACCGCTTCCAGACCGCGCCGACGCTCGCTGACGATCGCCCGAAGGCGACGATCATCTTCAGCGGCACCGCCTACAACGCGGCCACGGAGGCGGTGCAGATCCTGGCCGATGACTTCGGGGTTGCCGCGTCGCTGTTCAGCGCCACGTCCTACAAGTCGCTGCGCGAAGACGCCCTCGCAACCGAGCGCTGGAACCGCCTGCACCCACACGACACCGCCCGGGTCGCGCACGTCACCAGGGTGCTCGCCGAGCAGGCCGAGGGGCCCATCGTGGCCGTCACCGACTTCATGAAGATCGTGCCTGACCAGATCGCGCGCTTCATTCCCGGCGGCTCCGACCGCCTCCAGGTGCTCGGCACCGACGGCTACGGCCGCTCCGACACGCGCGCCTCGCTGCGGCGTCATTTCGAGACCGACGCGGCCCATGTCGTCGTCACCACGCTGCACGCGCTCGAACGCGACGGCAAGGTCTCGGCCGACGAGGTGGCGAAGGCGATCGCCAAGTTCGGCATCGACACCGAAGCGATCGACCCGCGCCTCGCGTGACCAATGGCCCGGCTGCCCGTTGCGCTCACAACCGATCTCGACCTGCCACTGCTCTACCGTGCCGACGAGGCAGATCCACTGTTGCTGCTGATCGGCATGGTCCTCGACCAGCAACAGTCGATCGAGCGGGCATTCACCGCACCGTTCGACCTCCTCACGCGTCTGGGCAGGCCGGCAACCACCACGTTGCTCGCGAGTGAGCTTGCCGCGATGGACCCGGCCGAGCTCGCGCGTCTTTTCGCGATCGTCCCCGCGCTGCACCGCTTCCCGGGATCGATGGCCAAGCGCACACAGGAGCTGTGCCGCCATATCGCCGAGGTCTACGACGATCGGCCGGCCGACCTCTGGCGGACGGCCACCACGGGCGAAGAGCTATGCGCCCGAATGAAAAAGGTGCCCGGGTTCGGGGAGCACAAGGCGAGAATCTTCACCGCGCTGGTGGCGAAACGGCTTGGCCTGCGACTACCCGGGTGGGAAGCGGCGGCCGGTTCGTTCGCTGAGGAGGGCTCGTTGCTGAGCGTTGCAGACCTCGACAACCCCGACGCATTGCGGCGGTACCGGGAAGCGAAAGCGACGCACAAAGTGCTTGGTGCTCCGGAGTCAGCGGAACCTGCGCCGGCCCGGCCGAAACGGCCGTCCGGGCGAAGGCCGGTCAGCGGGACTTCGGCTTGAACGCCTTGTAGTTGCGGTTGCGCGCCTCGGGAATGGTGTCCGGCCCGAACGTCGCGCCCTGGCCGGTCGTGACGATGTCGTCGATGATCTCGGCCGGGGTGGCCGGGTCGTCGAGGTCATAGACGATCTGCGTGCGCTTGTCGCCGAGGTAGCGGAAGTGCTCGAAGCGGGTAGGGCGGCCGGACATGGCGGCAATGGTGGCACACAGGCGCGCTCGGACACACGCCGTTCGGTGGGCGATTTGCGAGCGGCCCGAGCGCGAACGTGGGGCACACCCGGCCGGGTGTGCCCCACGATCTTCAGATTTGCTGTGAAAGCGCAGGAGACGAGCTGAGTCCGAGCGGGACCAACCCTCGGTCGTCTGTCTGCCGGGTGGCTGGCGGAGATTCGCTAGCCGGTCCAGCTTGCCGATTAACGGCGAGCCACCTCCAGAGTCCCAAAACGTTTGTGAATTTGGACCACCTCCTTTCTCTGGTGGCGAAATCCTTGCACAGACCGCATTCGGACGACAAGGGTTTTTCGGCCCATCGAACAGTCTGTTCATCGTCCGATCACAGATCGCCTCGCAAGCCGTTCTGGCCGGACGGGCTACCCCTCGCTCGGATCGTCGGGAGCGTCGGCCAGCGGGCCGATCGCGCCGATCGCTTCGAAGTACGCAAGCTCAGCGTCGAGTACCGCCCGGATGTGACGCGGGTCGAAGTCGCGACCCTCCTCTACGGCGCGCAACGCCAACGATTCGACACTGCGTTCATCATCGACGATCA
>JAYTFI010000027.1:0-2107 GCA_043734485.1 Acidimicrobiales bacterium
ATTGACGGGCGCCATCGCGGCGACCCTCGTACTGCTCGCCGGTTGCTCGGCGGACTCGACAGACTTCAAGAAGGCGGCCGAGAAGACGATCGTCGACGAGCTGAACAAGACGACGCCCGGCGCGAAGGCGACGTGTTCCAGCCCATCGTCAACCACGATCGGCACCACGTTCGACTGCACCGCTACGACCGGCGACGGAACCACGATTCCCGTCCTGGCCACGATCACCGGCGCCAAGGAAGTCACTGTCGGGCCTGCGAAAGGAGACGCGACTGGGACCGACACCAGCACGGTCGACACGACTCCGACGAGCGTCACCAGCTGAGATCGGCGCGTTTGATTGTCGCTGACGATGGGTACAACATCGAACATCAACCGTGAAGGCTTGTGAATTGATGCCGAGCCGCAGGGTTTTGCGGAGAGGGCGCCGGTCGGCCGGCGCCCTCTTTCGCGCCCGTCGTTGCGAAATTTGGCGAGGGAATATCAGAGGTGTCGCTCGCCAGCTTGTCGGCGAGGCATGTCGAGACCTGCCAAGGGTGCCGGCATGAAAGGCTAGGAGCGGGGCGCCGAGCTGGTTCGCTCGAGGGTCAGACTGCAATCGAACGAGCTGTCGGGCGGTAAAAAGTTCGTCCACTCAGCCGACGCGGACTCCCACGTGCTGGCATGGATCGCCGGCATGTTGAAACAACCCCAGACGTTGACGCCTCCACTGATGCCATCGCCGGTGATCCGGAACTCTTCGCCGTCGAAGGTGCCGCCGAGGACGGCGGAACCCGCAAACGGCTCTGACGGGAATCCCAGGCAGTCGACGGTTTCGGCGATGCCGATCGTGCCTTTGACAGCGTCTTCGATGGCTGCACCAGCTGGGACCGTCAATTCGATTTTGCCCTCAAACGAGCTGCCGCGGCATTGGGCGGTGGTCGTGGTCCATGACCCCTTGAGGGTGCCGGTCCAGCACTCAGGCAACATCGCCAACCCATCGAGGAGGGTCCCGAGAACGTCGACGAGCGCCTGGTCGATGACGTCGCCGCCAGCCATCAACGTCCCCTCGCGCCCAGGTTCGGGGATCGATTTCTTGTCACGGTAGGTACCGCCGACGTCGCTGTAGTCGTCGCCGAGCCCGAGCAGGTGGCCGACTTCATGAGCGACCGAGAGATGGTCAATGGGTCCGAACTCTCCGTCGAGGGATTGCATGAAGGCCGTCGGCACATCACTCTGCTTCCTCGTCGCCCCGGGATCCCAGAAATGGGAGCGCAGCGTGGGGTCCCTGTAGAACTTCACAGAGTGCGAGTTGGGGCGACCGGTAGCGTCCGCCGCGAACTCCTTGATGTCAATGTCAAGCTTGAAGGTCAGGCAACTGCGGTACCGGAGTTGGGCGAGGCCGTCGTTCCAGATCTGCTCCGCGCCTTTTTCCCAATACGGCCCGGCGGTACCGACTACTCCCGTCTCGAGGTCTCTGATGCGCGTATCGCCGAAGACGTCGATCGGCACCGTGATCGTGACGACCGTCCCCTCCACAGAAACGCTGCTCTGCGCATGCGCCCGGCCAGGAGCCGATGCGATCAGCAATACTGCCGCAAGGAAGACGAACGGCGGTACTCGCCGCCTCATCGGTACACCCGTTCGTTCTCGTCATAGCGCAAGGCGTCGCCGTGCTCGCTCCACCAGCGGTCCCAGGCCCGTTTCGCCGCCGCTGCCTGTTCGGCCGAGAACGTGCGCGGACCGAGCAGACCCATGTCCTCGTCGGTGTACTGGACGAGGACGAAGCGCGCGAACTGCCAGGCCCGCTGCGGAGGATCACGAAACGCGAGCGGATCGTCAGAGTCGAGTGCGCCGATGAGTACTGGGAACGCCGACTTGTCGCCGCGCGAGATCAGGCTCCCGGCAGCGAGCATCCGCTCGTTGATGTCGGACGAGCTGAGGATCGGCACGAGCGCAGCCATCGACTCCGCGTCATCAGCGGTCAACGCGAGGCCGTAGACGGCGGCGTACCGCCGGATTGGATCGCTCGCGTGTAGTCGCTCGATGGCAGCATCTCGGACCTCGCCAGGGCTGTGGCGCACGAGCGAGTTGAGAACCCGGAAGTCCTCAGCCACCCGATTCGGAG
>JAYTFI010000028.1:0-1787 GCA_043734485.1 Acidimicrobiales bacterium
CGCGGCGATCTCGTGGGCGAGGAACGTCCGAAGGTCGGTGCGAAGCTGCTCGGTCGACGCCGGCAGCGCGGCGGGAGGGAAGTTGAGGCGGGCCACGTCGGCAGTCTCGCCGGTTCCGACCCCCTACCGCTAACAACGGCTGCGACGGCCATCATCGCATCACCGTCCGCGGCTCGCAGTCCGCGGCTCGCAGTCCGCGGACGTGCTTGGATGGCGCATGGCCACGGCGACTCGAACCACAGGCAACCTTGATCCGGCAACTCCGGTCCGGCGTCTCGTTGCCGGGCTGGTGGACGTCGCCGTCATCATCGGCGGCGGAATCATTTACACGGTCGCTTTCGGCACCGATCAACCCCGCAGCTCGGTGTCGCTCGCCGTGAATCGCCACGTGGTGAACGGCCCAGGGGTGTGGCTGTTCTTCGCGCTCGTCCTGTTCCATTTCCTGGCCTTCGAGCTGGTGATCGGAGCGTCGATCGGCAAGCTCCTGCTCGGCCTACGGGTGCGGACGACCGACGGCGGACGGGCAGGGCTTCGCGCCGTTGCGATCCGGACCGTCTTGCGCCCGGTGGACGGCATCCCCTACGTCGTTCCGAACCTCCTCGGCTTCATCGTCCTGGCGAACGGCCCGAAGCACCAGCGGATCGGCGATCGCATCGCCGGCACGGTGGTGGTGCGGTGCCGTTCCGGCACGGTGGTGGCGCGGTGCCGTTCCGGCACGACGATCGATTCATCAGGAGCAGGCCCGACGATGGCGTCGGTGGCCGACGTCGCCGGCCCGATTCCGCGGATCTTCTAGGAGTTCGGGAAATCGCGAAACGGGAACGCCAGTCACCCGACCGCCATCAAGGCAACCGAGCCGCTACCCCAGCGCATCGGCCAGCGACACTGCCGGCCGCCCCAGCGATTCGGCCACCACCGCATTCGTAACGTGCCCGTTGACGCAGTTGAACCCGTGGGCCAGGGCCGGGTCAGCCGATGCCGCGCCGTGCACACCCACGGCGACCTCGGCGATGTATGGCAACGTCGCGTTGGTGAGCGCGTAGGTGGACGTGAACGGCACCGCGCCGGGCATGTTGCCGACCGCGTAGTGGATGACGCCGTGCATCTCGTAGACCGGATCGGTGTGCTTCGTCTCGTGCGTCGTCTCGACGCAGCCGCCCTGATCGACGGCGACGTCGACGATTACGGAGCCCTGCTTCATCGTCCGCACCATCGCCTCGGTGACCACCATCGGGGCCCGGCCGCCGGCCACCAGCACCGCGCCGATGACGAGGTCGGCGTCGGCCACGGCCCGCTCCACTGCGCCCCGGTTCGAGGCGAGCGTGATGATGCGGCCGCGGTGGATCTGGTCGACGAAGCGCAGGCGGTCGAGGTTCTTGTCGAGCAGCAGCACCTCGGCCTCCATGCCGGCCGCGATCCAGGCCGAGTTCCAGCCGACGTTGCCGGCCCCGAGCACCACCACCCGAGCGGGTCGCACACCGGGCGCGCCGCCCATGAGCACACCGCGCCCACCGCGGTGGCGCTCGAGGAACTGTGCACCCATCTGCGGTGCGAGTCGTCCGGCCACCTCGCTCATCGGGGCCAGTAGCGGCAGCGCACCGCTGGCCAATTGGACGGTCTCATACGCGATTGCGGTGGTGCATGCCGCGAGCAGGGCGTCGGCAACCGCCGGGTAGGCAGCCAGGTGGAGGTAGGTGAAGAGCGTCAGGTCGGCCCGCAGGTACCCGAGCTCCGAGTCCTGCGGCTCCTTGACCTTCACGACCATCTGCTGCGACCACGCGTCCTCG
>JAYTFI010000029.1:0-10002 GCA_043734485.1 Acidimicrobiales bacterium
GGCGAGCGCAAGGGCGGCCCGGCACCGCGAGGCCTTGATCGCTTCGATGCTGTCGTCGATGGGTCCGGTTTCATCACGGTCGACACCAGCGCCGTGCGCATCGGCCCGGCCGACGGCACGAACACCACCGGCCAGGAAGCCGAAGGCCCCCATTGCGTGGGCGGCAAGTGATCATGACGTACCGAATGTATGCGTACCGAGGAGCAATGACGCTGTGATCCTGCTAGCCGCGGAATCGACACAACGTGCCATCGCGCTCGTCGTGCTGGTTGTTGCCCTCCTGCTCTGGCTCGGTTACCTCGTGCTCGAGAACCGGCGCACCACGACCGACATCGTCGACAGCTTCCTCGACGCGCCGAACCGCAAGTTGGCCCCGAACGACGAAGTGTTCGAAGGCCCCCGCCTCGACCGCTTCCTCGGCTGGGCGCTCGTGTCCATGGTTGTCGTGGCGCTCAGCCTCCCGCTCTATTGGCTGGGCGAGCCCGGCCGTCACGAAGGCTCGATCCGCGGCTTCGACAAGCGCAGCGTCAACCGTGGCGAAGAGCTGTTCGGTATCGGCAAGGAGCACCCGGGCTTCAACTGCGCCCGCTGCCATGGTGCTGGCGGAGGCGGCGGCGTGGCCTCGTTCACCGTCGCGAAGTACAACGACGACGGCTCGCCGCAGACCGATCCGAAGACCGGTAAACCGGTGCTCGAGCAGGTTTCGTGGACGGCGCCTCGGATCAACAATGTCGCGTTGCGCTATCAACCCGACCAGATCCGCAACGTCCTCATCTACGGCCGTGGTGGGGCCAAGAACAACCCCATGCCGGCCTGGGGCGTGAAGGGCGGTGGCCCGGGCAATGAGCAGCAGATCGATGATCTCGTCAACTATCTGAAGCACCTGTCGGTCGAGAAGAATCCGGCCGCCGAGGGGGCCTACAACAATGCCTGGTCGACCAACGGCCACGACGCGTCGAAGGCCTATGCAGCAGCGGTCCTCGCCGCGGCGAAAGTGGCCCAGTCCGACTCGACGAAACTGCTCGACGACACCAAGTCGGCAGCCGCCGGGGTCGTGAAGAACGCCGACTCCTCCCTCGCCGCAGCGGAGAAGGTCATCGTCGAGGCAAAGGCTGCGCTGGTCGAGGCCAAGAAGGGCACCGACGTGCTGGCCACCGAGAAGGCCGAGCTTGCCGTCACCGCGGCGCAGATCGCGCTCACAGCACAGCAGGCGACGGTGGCGGGTGCAAGGAAGGTCGTCGCTTCGGGAGATGGTGAGATCCTCTTCAACCTGAACTGCGCCCGCTGCCACACCAACGGCTACAGCTACGGCCAGCCGAAAGAGCAGGCGAGCGGTTACTACGGCCCGTCGCTGCGCAAGAGCAGCCTCACCAAGCAGTTCCCGGATCCTGCCGACCAGGAGGCGTTCATCGCCCAGGGCGTCTCGGACCAGCAGGCCTACGGCACCGGTGGCGTGAATCACTGGTCCGGCGGCGGCATGGCGTACTTCGGCAACGTGCTCACGGCCGACCAGATCAAGGAGGTCGTCGCCTACGAGCGCGGTCTCGTCACCCCGGTGGCGGGAACAGCAACCACCATCCCAGCCACCGCCGGCAGCGACTCCACCACGGTTGCGGCCGATCCGACCACCCAGTCCAGCACCACGCTGGCGAACAGCTGAGGCATTGAAGTGACGCTTGCGCTTGCCCCGATCGTCGCCGGCCTGCGGTGGGACCCCACCATCCGCGGCATCCTGTTCCCCACGATCATGTTCCTGATCCTGTGCGGTGGGTCGTACTTCATCATGGCCACCAACATGGGGAACCGGCTCGGCTTCCTCGTGGCCAGTGCTGCGTTCTTCGGATGGTTGTGCCTGATGTCCGTCGTCTGGATGATGTACGGCATCGGCCCGAAGGGTCGCCCTCCCTCCTGGCGTGGGGTCGAAGCGATCCAGAACACGGCCAATGCGCAAGACGTCCATGTGCGCAACGTTCCCAACGCTCCGTCCGAGACCAAGGCACCGAACGGCTGGCGCTTGGTGAAGTTGGGCTCGGGTACCCGTGGTGACGCATCGGCCGCAGTCGATGCCTACCTCAAGGCGACGACCGCAGCCCGCGGTGTGCAACTGGTTGACCCGAAGGCCACGGAGGTGCTTTACAAGAGTGTCGGTGCGTACGAAACCGGCGGTGACCAGTACCTCAAGGTACGTCCCCGCAAGATCAGCGGCGGCGACTGGTTCAACCCGGCCGACTACCGCTGGATGGGCGTCTTCCACGGCCGCCGTCTCTACGTGGAGCAGATCCAGTTCTACAAGAAGGACGCCACCGGCGCAGTGGCCAAGGACACCGACGGCAATCCCATCGTCGATCCGTCGACCACGTGGTCGATCGTCGAGTATCGCGACCTCGGGTCGCTTCGCCAGCCGCCGTTCGTCGTGTTCCTGAGCTCCGGCGTGCTGTTCGCGATCTGTGCCGTGAGCCTGCACAAGCGGGACAAGAAGGTCATGACGGCCATGTCACTGACGCCGGCACGGGCATAGTGGTCACCTGATGGCCGACTACCTTCCGATCGTGCTGCTCCTCGGCATCGCCACTGCATTCGTCTTCGGGTCGTTCGTCGCGTCATCTCTGCTGGGCCCGACGCGGCAGGAGTCGAGTGCCAAGATCGGCCCGTACGAATGCGGCATCGTCCCCGACAGGGAGCCGGCCGACCGTTTCCCGGTGCGGTTCTATCTGGTTGCGATGATCTTCATCATCTTCGATATCGAGATCATCTTCCTCTATCCGTGGGCCGTGATCTTCAACCAACTGGGCACGTTCGGACTCGTCGAGATGGTGCTCTTCTCGATCGCGGTCGTCGTCGCCTTCGTGTACCTCATCAGCAACGGGGCACTCGACTGGGGTCCCATTGCGCGTATGAACGACATCGAAGACCGCGTGGCCGACATCCGCACTACGTCCTCCACCATCCGCCGTATCCCGGCAGCGATGACTGCCTCCACCGGAGAGGCTGCCTAGGCCATGGGCCTCGAAAACCTCAACCACAACTTCATCACGGGCTCCATCGAGGGCCTCGTGAAGTGGTCGCGGCGCAACAGCGTGTGGCCGGCATCTTTCGGCCTCGCGTGCTGCGCGATCGAGATGATGGCCACCGGCGCATCGCGCTTTGACCTGTCGCGCTTCGGCATGGAGGTCTTCCGGGCCTCGCCCCGCCAGGCCGACCTGATGATCGTGGCCGGCCGCGTATCGCAGAAGATGGCACCGGTACTGCGGCAGGTCTACGACCAGATGATGGAACCGAAATGGGTCATCTCGATGGGCGTGTGCGCCTCATCGGGCGGTATGTTCAATAACTACGCCATCGTGCAGGGAGTCGACCAGATCGTCCCCGTCGATGTGTACGCACCCGGCTGCCCTCCTGGCCCCGAAACCCTGATCCACGCCATCCTGACGCTCCACGAGAAGATCAAGACCGGCGAGATCACGCAGCGCCGCAATGAGACCGGTGCCGGAGCCGGACTGCAGCTCGACGCACCCGATCGCACCATCGCTATCGGAACCCCCCGGTAGTCACGCCGTGAGCGAGCGCCAGCGAGCGAACAATCAAGCATCGCGCCCGGTCGGGCGGACCCCTGAGGCGCAGCCGAAGGTGTCAGCATGACCGAGCCCACCACCACTGGTGCCGGTGTCGACGAAGCCCCGGCGGCCCCCGCCCGCGAAGTGCTTCACGGCGCCCCCGTCACCGATAGTCGCGGCCAGAAGGTCGTACATCCGTGCCGCGCTGACTACGTCAAGGTCGTCAAGGCACTGAAGGCCGACGGATACAACATGTGCGTCGACCTTTGCGCAGTCGATTACCTGTCGAACGACACCCGTTCGCTTCCCGACGGCGTCGCTGCCGAGCGCTTCGAGATCGCCGTCAACCTGCTCTCGCACTCGCTCAGGGAGCGAATCCGCGTCCGGGTCCAGGTGCCCGAAGCCGACGCCACGCTGGCCAGCCTCTACGAGGTGCACGCCGGCACGGAGGCCATGGAGCGTGAGGCGTACGACCTCATGGGCATCGAGTTCAGCGGCCATCCCGACCTGAGCCGCATCCTCCTCCCTGACGACTGGGAGGGCCACCCGCTGCGCAAGGACTACGCCACCGGTCGCATCCCGGTGCAGTTCAAAGCAACTGCGGCCGCTGCCGCGGTGAAGCACGGCGGTCAGCAAGGCGCATGAGGAGGTCACGATGAACGTTCCCGACGAGATCCCGCATCACGGCCAGGAGATGGAGGACCGGGGCGACACGTCGCCGGTCGAGCTCCAGCGCGAGCAGGGCGGTGCGATCCTACGTGGCGTCACCGGCGCCGACCTCCTCGGTAGTCCTGCTTTCGACCCGGACGACTACGACATCGAGCTCGGCGACGACGAGACGATGATCATCAACATGGGGCCGCAGCACCCCAGCACCCACGGCGTGCTCCGGGTGATGATGGAGCTGAAGGGCGAGCAGGTGCTGCGCACGAAGCCGGTCATCGGCTACCTGCACACGGGCATGGAAAAGACGGCCGAGGGGCTCACGTTCCTGCAGGGCGGCACGAATGTCACGCGCATGGACTACCTGAGTCCGTTCTTCAACGAGCTCGCATTCTCGATGGCAGCCGAGCAGCTGCTCGAAATCGAATTGCCTGAGCGAGCCACGTGGATACGCATGCTCATGTGCGAGCTGAACCGGATGGCCAGCCACCTGCTGTTCATGGCCACGAACGGCATGGATCTCGGCGCCGTCGGCATGATGATCTATGGGTGGCGCGAGCGCGAAGAGGTGCTCACGTTCTTCGAGAAGGTCACCGGCCTTCGCATGAACCACAACTACATCCGTACCGGTGGCGTGGCTGCCGACCTTCCGCACGACTGGCAGCGCGACGTGATGGACATCTGTGCCGCCGTCGAGCCCCGCCTCGACGAGTACGACACCCTTCTCACCGGGCAGCCGATTTTCATCGACCGCACCCAGGGTGTCGGCGTCATCACCGCAGACGAAGCCATCGCACTGGGCGCGACGGGCCCGATCCTGCGCTCCACCGGCGTCGAGTGGGACCTGCGCCGGCACATGCCGTATCTGGCCTATGACAAGGTCGAATTCGACGTCATCGTCGGCTCCCACGGCGACGCCTTCGACCGTTATGCCATCCGGCTCAACGAGATCCGCGAGTCGATCCGCATCGTCCGCCAGATTGTGGACCTGATGCCGCTCGGCGACTACCGGACGCAGGACAAGAAGGTCACGCCCCCGCCCCGCAGCCGCATCGACGAGTCGATGGAAGCGCTCATCCATCACTTCAAGCTCTTCACCGACGGCTTCAAGGTCCCGGCCGGCGAGGTCTACACCGCAGTCGAGTCACCCCGTGGCGAGCTCGGCTGCTACATGGTCAGCGATGGCGGCACGAAGCCCTTCCGCATGCATACCCGAGGCCCGTCGTTCGTGAACCTCCAGACCATGCCCACGATGATGAAGGGCGCCATGGTCGCCGACGCGATCGCCATCATCAGCTCGATCGACCCCGTCCTCGGCGACGTGGATAGGTAGGAATGTCACCGATCATGTTCCGCGCCCCCAATCCCGCGTCCACGTAATGGCCCGTTTCAGCCCCGCCAACATCGAACGCGCCCGCGAGCTCGTCGGCCACTACCCGCGTGCGAAGAGCGCCACGATCCCGCTCTGCCACCTCGCACAGGAGCAGGACGGCTACCTCACCGAAGACGCCATGGAGCACATTGCCGACCTCGTCGGCTGCACCCCGGCCGAGATCTATGGCACGGCGAGCTTCTATGAGATGTTCAAGTTCCATCCCGTCGGCAAGTACCTGCTGGGAGTGTGCACGAACATCAGCTGCATGCTCGTCGGCGGCGAAGAACTACTGGACCACGCCTCGAAGTCGCTCGGCATTCGACCCGGCGCGACCACGAAGGACGGACTGTTCACGCTCGAGGAGATGGAGTGCCTCGCGGCCTGCACGGTGGCGCCCTGCCTGCAGGTCAACTACCGCTACTTCGAGCGGATCACCCATGACGGCTTCGATTCACTCGTCGCGGAACTGCGGAACGGTAAGCGCGCCGACATCCCCAGCCACGGGTCGCTCGGCAAGGTCCGCCAGTCCATCCCGTCCGACCGCCGCGCCAACAGGGACACCATCTGATGCCTGCGCCCCTGCAAATGATCACGTCCCGCTTGGACCAGGCTGACGGGCATACGCTCGACGGCTACCTGCGCACCGGTGGCTACGCGGCACTGAAGTCGACCTTCGCCCGCACTCCGGACGAGGTCATCACCGAAGTGAAGTCCGCCAACCTGGCCGGCCGCGGCGGAGCCGGCTTCCCGTGCGGCACGAAGTGGGGTTTTCTGCCTCCGAACGTGTTCCCCCGTTACCTCGTCATCAACGGCGACGAGTCCGAGCCCGGCACCTTCAAGGACCGCCTCTTGATGGAGCGCGATCCGCATCAGCTCATCGAAGGCGCCCTGATCTGCGCGTATGCGATCCAGGCCAAGCAGGTGTTCCTTTACATCCGCGGCGAGATGCCCCACGCGCACGAGCGCGTCGCGGCTGCGCTGAACGAGGCGTACGCCGCCGGCTACGTCGGCAAGAACATCCTCGGCACCGACTTCTCTGTGGACGTGATGCTGCACTGGGGCGCCGGCGCGTACATCGTCGGCGAGGAGACCGCACTCATCGAGTCGCTCGAGGGCAACCGCGGCATGCCCCGCCTGAAGCCCCCGTTCTTTCCGGCCTCCAGGGGCCTCTACATGCAGCCGACGGTGGTGAACAACGTCGAGACGCTGTCCAACCTCCCGTGGATAATGACCAACGGCGCGGCGAAGTTCACCAGCTACGGCAATGAGAAGAACACCGGGACTCGGCTGTTCGCGGTGTCTGGGCATGTGAAGAATCCGGGTGTGTTCGAGGTCGAGTTCGGCACCACGACGTTCCGTGAGCTGTTCTACGACCCGCAGTTCTGCGGTGGCATCCGTGAGGACCGCAAGGTGAAGGCGTTCATCCCGGGCGGCGGATCGGCACCGTGGTTCTACGAGGCCGACCTCGATACGCCGCTCGATGCGGGCGTCGTGGGCGCGAAGGGCTCGATGCTCGGCTCGGGCGCCATCGTGGTGATGGACGAGACGACGGACATGGTGAAGGCGGCGTGGCGGCTCGTGAAGTTCTTCGCGAAGGAGAGCTGCGGCAAGTGCTCGCCGTGCCGCGAGGGTACGAACTGGCTGGAGAAGATCTACCGGCGCATCCTCGACGGGGAGGGCCGCATGGAGGACATCGACCTCCTGCTCGACGTGGCCGACAACATCAGCCCCGGCCTCACGTGGCCGCCGAAGCAGACCACCATCTGCCCGCTTGGCCCGTCAGCCGCAGCGGGTGCGCTCACCAGTTCCATCCGGAACTTCCGGCCGGAATATGAAGCGTACATAACAAATGTGCCGATGGCCGGAGCCGCCCGATGAGCGAGCGTCAGCGAGCGAACAATCAAGCACGGCGCCCGCCTCGGCGGGCGACCCGAGGCTTGCCGAGGGTGGTCCGATGAGCGACGCACCGGCACCCGGGGCAGCTGAGGCCCCGAAGAAGACCACGCTCACCGTCACCATCGACGGCGTGCCCATGGAGGCCAACCCCGGCGAGCTGCTCATCGCCGCGGCCGAGCGCACGGGCACCTACATCCCGCGCTTCTGCTGGCACCCGCGCATGCGCGAAGTCGGCATGTGCCGCATGTGCCTCGTGAACGTCTCCGGCCCCCGTGGCATGAGCCTCCAGCCCGCCTGCATGCAGCCATGCGCCGAGGGCATGGAGGTCGACACGAAGTCGCCCGTCGTGAAGAAGGCGCAAGACGGCATCCTCGAGTTCCTCCTCGTGAACCATCCGCTCGACTGCCCGATCTGCGACAAGGGCGGAGAGTGCCCGCTCCAGGACCAGACGCTGGCGTTCGGTCCGGGCGAATCGCGCTTCGTCGAGGAGAAGCGCCACTTCGAGAAGCCGATCCCGATCAGCGACCTTGTGCTGCTCGACCGCGAGCGATGCATCCTCTGCGACCGCTGCACCCGGTTCTCGAAGGAGGTGGCCGGCGACCCGCTGATCCACTTCATCAACCGGGGCAACGCCACCGAGGTCAACACGTTCCCGGACGATCCGTTCGCGTCCTACTTCTCCGGCAACGTCGTGCAGATCTGCCCCGTCGGCGCGCTCACCGCCAAGCCGTACCGCTTCACCGCCCGACCATGGGATCTGGACCAGGTCGAGTCCACGTGCACGTCGTGCTCCGTCGGCTGCCGCGTCGTGCTCCAGTCCAGCGGCGACGTCATCACCCGCACCCAGGGTGTCGACTCCGACGCCATCAACTGGGGCTGGCTGTGCGACAAGGGTCGCTTCGACTTCGAGGCCGTGTCGTCCCCTGCACGCCTCACGCACCCGCAGGTCCGCTCCGGCAAGGGCTCGGCACCGGCCACGGTCTCGTGGGCCGAGGCGCTCGACACCACGGCGACTCGTCTGCGCACATACCAGCCGTCCGAGATCGGCTTCATCGGCGGTGCCCACCTCACGAACGAGGACCAGTACGCGTTCGCGAAGCTGGCCAAGTCCGTCATCGGCACGGACAACACCGATGCGCAACTCGGTGACGGCCTCGACCCGACCGCCTGGCTCGGCCTCACGCCGGCCACCATCAACGACGCATCCAACGCGTCGGCCGTCCTGCTGATCGCCCCGGATCTGAAGGAAGAACTGGCGATTCTCTTCCTGCGGCTCCGTGACGCCACGGCGAACCGCAACGTGCCGATCATCGAGCTGGCCACGCGAACGACGGGCATGACGAAGTACGCGACGTCGCTCACGTATCGGCCGGGCGAGATCGTCAGCATCGTCAAGGCCCTTCTCGGCGCGGCGAGCGGCACGGCTCCCGTCGAGCGGCAGATCGCCGGGATCGAGAGCGACGTCTTGAACGCGGCGGCGCAGAAGCTCGCGGCCGGCCTGGCCAGCGGCAAGGGCAACGGCAAGCTCGTGGTCGTGCTCGGCCGTGACTCCCTGGCCGACTCGCCGGAAGCGATCGTCGAAGCGGCGGGGATCATCGCCGACGGCGTGCCCGTCGCCGCGTTCCTCCCGGCGCATAGGCGTGGCAACGTGCGGGGCGCGATCGACATGGGCCTCTCGCCCGGGCTTCTTCCCGGCCGGGTCACCACCGAATCGGCGGCCGACTGGTTCGAACCCACGTGGGGCACGGTGCCGTCGGCCAGGGGTCTCGACACCGCAGCCATGTTGGCGGCCGCCGCAGAGGGCACGCTCAAAGCGCTCGTGCTGCTCGGTGCCGACCCGATCACCGACTTCCCCGATCAGCGCCTCGTCGAGGCCGCGTTCGCGAAGGTCGAGTTCGTCGTCGCGGTCGAAACGCTCGCCAACGCATCCACCGCCCACGCCGACGTCGTGCTACCTGCGGCCGGCTACGCCGAGAAGACGGGCACCACGACCAACATCGAGGGCCGCGTCAGCCAGGTGGTGGCCAAGGTCAGCGCGCCCGGCCTGGCCCGCCCCGACTGGATGATCGCCAGCGAGCTCGCCTTCATCTTCGGTGGCGACCTCGGCTTCGAGCAGGTGTCCGACATCACCGAGGAGATCGCCCGTGTGGCGCCCTCGCATCTCGGCCTCACGCTCGAAGTGCTCAGCGCACGTATCAATGCCGACGGTGTCATCGTGCCTCTGCCGGAAGCCGTCACCGAGCAGGCCGACGTCGTGGCCCCCGAGGCACAGGTAGCGGCAGACACGACCGCGGCCCCGGCCGAGGCCGAGGCCGACACCCCGGTGGTGACTGTTGCCGACGTCCCCGCGCTTGTGCGCTTCACCGCCCCCACGACGGCAGCGATCTTGCCGACTCCGGACTCCTACTCACTGCGCCTCATCACCGGACGCCGCATGTACGACGACGGCACCATTGTGCAGGCCAGCCCGTCGCTGGCCAAGCTGGCCACCGACGCCGGTGTCCACCTCAACCC
>JAYTFI010000030.1:0-2414 GCA_043734485.1 Acidimicrobiales bacterium
GCAACGCGGTGGACGCGGTGATCGCCGGTTCGGCCGTCCAGTGCGTTGCCGAGATGCCGTGGTGCGGTCTCGGTGGCGACGCGTTCGCCATCATCCATAACGCCGATGGTGGGGTGCTGTGCTTCAACGGCAGTGGTGTTGCACCGATGGGAATCGCGGGCGCCTTGGGGTCGCGTGACAAGGTGCCGCGCCACGGCATGTTGTCGGTCGGCGTGCCCGGCATCGTCGATGCCTGGGACCAGCTTGCCGAGCGGCTCGGCACGCTCCCGCTCGGTCGCCTCCTGGCACCGGCCATCGTCTGCGCCGAGGGCATGACGTTCGACGCGCGGCTCTTGCGCGCGTTCTCTGCGCTTGCTGGTCAGCCCGGTTGCGATGGGCTCCATGCCCTCGGTGGATCGGTTCGCCTCGGTGACCGGTTCAGGCAGGCCGATCTCGCGGCCACGCTGCAGGCTGTCGCCGGGGGCGGGCGCGACGCGTTCTACCGCGGTCGGGTAGCTGGGGCGATTGCCGCGCATGCGCACACGCTCGGCGGTGCGCTGGAAGTTGACGACCTTGCTGCGCATTCGGGCGAATGGACTGCGCCGTTGTCGGCCCGCTACCGCAACACAACCGTCTTCGTGCAGCCGCCGGTCTCGATGGGCGTGCTGCTGCTCGTGGCGCTTCGGCTCGTCGAGCGGGCCATGCCGGAGGGACTGCCTCGTGATCCTGCCCGGCTCATCGACTTCCTCGTGCGGGTCAAACATGTGGTCTTCGACGAAGCCCTTCCGCTGCTCGGCGACCCCCGACGCTCCACGTTCGATCCTGTAGGGCTGCTGCGCGACGAGTGGATTGCCGGCCACCAGCCCCCCGTCCACGAAGCGATCGGAGGGAACGGTTCCGACACCACCTCGATTGCGGTCACCGACGAACAGGGCAACTCGGTGTCCTTCATCCACTCGCTGTTCAACGAGTTCGGGTCGCGCGTGCTCGTGCCCGGCACCGGCATCGTGCTCAACGACCGTCTCGCCAACCTCCGTGTCGACGCAGAGTCGCCGAACGGGCTCGAGCCCGGGAAACGGCCGATGCACACCTTGCACGGCTACATCGCCCGCAATGACAACGGGCGCGTCATCGCCGGCGCAACTCCCGGCGGACGCGGCCAGGTGCAGACCAACCTGCAGGTGCTCCTGAACATCTTCGACCATGGCGACTCGATCGGTGACGCGATCGACCGGCCCCGCTGGGTGAACGGACTGCCACGCCGAGCGCCCGACGACGACACGCTCTACGTCGAGGCGTCGTTCGATCCGGCGCAAGCCGCGCAGCTCGCCGAATGGGGCCGCCGCGTCGAGATCGCCGAGAACGAGGCGGACGACCACTTCGGTGCGTGCACGATCGTCGAGCGCGAAGGCGGCCAGTGCCGCGCCGCAGCCGACCACCGGCGCCACGCTTCGGCGGTGGCGTGGTGACGGCCGCGCCTTCACACGCTCGGTCAATCTTGACTGCTGAACCTATCCCGAACCTCAATGCAGGAGTCGTGTCATGAGCACTGCCATAACCTCGCCGTCGATCTCGCGAGGCATCCGCTACCCCTTCCCGATCAATCGTGACCTCTACAAGTGGCCGACGTTCACCGATGCCGAGTTCGCCCGCCGTCACGCCATCGTGCGCAAGTTCATGGACGATCGCGACCTCGACTGCCTGCTCATCACCGGCAACAACTCCATCTGGGAGCGGGGCTGGGCCAACATCCGCTGGGTCACGAACTTCATGGGGACGATGGAGCTCGACTGCACCTGCGTCTTCCCGCGCGAGGGCGACCCGATGCTCGCCATCCTCGGTCTGAACGCCCGCCTGCCGGACCGCATCGCCCGTTCCATCGTCACCGACGTCCGCGGAGGCCTCAACACGTCGGGTGTGGTCGTCGACTACCTCCACGAGCTCGGCGTCACGAAAGGCCGCGTCGGCATCATCCAGCCTGCGCCGTTCATCGACATCTCACACGACCACCATGTGGCGCTCACCGAGGCGTTCCCCGACGTCGAGTTCCCCCGTTACTCGGACGAGTTCTGGATGGAGCGCATCGTCATGTCCGACGAGGAACTGCGCTGCATCGACGAGGCCGGCCGCATCGGTGACGCCGCAGTGCAGGGAATCATGGACCGCCTCAAGGTCGGCATGTCCGAGCAGGACATGTTCAACATCATCTACGACGTGTTCTCGGCCGAGGGCGGCGAGATCCCGTGCATGGTGCTCGCTGCGTCGGAGAACATGTTCCACCCCACGAGTGCGTTCCAGCGGCCGCGCGCCGTCGACCGCAGGATCGAGAAGGGCGACATCCTGCTGCTCGAGCTCGGTGCCCGCGATGCGCACGGCTACGAGGCGCAGACCGGCAAGATCATCACGTTCGGCCCGGCACCGTCGGACTACAAGGA
>JAYTFI010000031.1:0-3600 GCA_043734485.1 Acidimicrobiales bacterium
GTCCAGGCATAGATCGACGCGATCGGATTCGTCGACGTCCTGTTGCCCTTCATGTGCTCGCGGTAGTGGCGTGTCACCGTGCCGTGCGCGGCCTCGGCCTCGACCGTCTTGCCGTCGGGAGTCATCAGTACGCTTGTCATCAGCCCGAGCGAGCCGTAGCCCTGGGCCACGGTGTCGGACTGGACGTCGCCGTCGTAGTTCTTGCACGCCCAGACGTAGCCGCCCTCCCACTTCATCGCTGCAGCCACCATGTCGTCGATGAGGCGGTGCTCGTAGGTGAGGCCGGCAGCGTCGAAGTCGGCTTTGTACTCGGCCTCGAAGACTTCCTGGAAGATGTCCTTGAACGCGCCGTCGTAGGCCTTGAGGATCGTGTTCTTCGTGGACAGGTAGACCGGATAGTTGCGATCGAGGCCGTAACGAAGGCTCGCCCGGGCGAAGTCACGGATGGAGTCGTTGTAGTTGTACATGCCCATAACCACGCCGCCGTCGTCGCCGTAGTCGGCGATCTTCATCTCGACCGGCGCACTGCCGTCCTTCGGGACGTAGGTCATCGTGACGGTGCCGGCGCCGGGCACCTTGAAGTCCGTCGCCTTGTACTGGTCGCCGTGGGCGTGGCGGCCGATGACGATCGGCTTGGTCCAGCCCGGCACGAGGCGCGGGATGTTCGAGATGACGATCGGCTCACGGAAGATGACGCCGCCGAGAATGTTGCGGATCGTGCCATTCGGCGACTTCCACATCTTCTTCAGGCCGAACTCCTCGACCCGCGCCTCGTCCGGCGTGATGGTCGCGCACTTGACGGCGACCCCGTACTTCTTGGTCGCCTCAGCCGAATCGATCGTCACCTGATCGTCGGTGGCATCGCGGTACTCGATGCCGAGGTCGAAGTACTTCAATTCGATGTCGAGGTACGGCAGGATCAGCTTGTCCTTGATGAACTGCCAGATGATGCGGGTCATCTCGTCGCCATCCATCTCGACGACGGGCGTTGCAACCTTGATCTTGGCCATGTTCATGCACTCCTGAGTTGGTCCGGAGCAGCGCTCCGGGGCGTTCGCGGGTCGGCGGCATCCTAGCGATTGAGCAGACAAGTGCAAGACAAGCTGGGGCTCGGCTGCTTTCCTACGGTGCGCCGTACACTTGGCCGGGTGAGCGAGACCGCACGACAGCTGATCTCCCGAGCCGAGTACATCACCCTCGAACGCGATTGCCCGATCCGCCACGAGTGGGTCGGCGGTGTGCTCTTCGCTATGACCGGGTCGAGCGGTGTGCACAATCGCATCGCCGGCCGTCTCGCTGCTCGTCTGCTACCGGTGGCGGAGAGCCACGGCTGCCGCCCGTATACCTCGGACATGCGCCTTATGACACCGAACGCGGGGTACTACCCCGGCGTCATGGTCGCCTGCGGCGACCAGGCCGACCCGTACTTCGAGACGACGCCCTGCCTACTGGTCGAGGTGCTCTCGCCGACCACACGCGACGTGGACCAGCGCGAGAAGCGTGCCGCCTACTTCGCCATCGAGTCGCTCAAGCACTACCTCGTCGTGCACCAGGACCAGCCGCGGATCGAGCACCATTGGCGAACCGACGGCGACTGGCAGCTTGAGGTCGTCGGGCCCATCGACACCATCACGCTGATCTGCCCGCCGATGTCACTGTCGGTCAGCGACCTCTTTGCCGGACTTGTGCCGTTCGAAACCTGACGTCGCCAACGATCGTCAATTGCGCAGACATCGACACGATGGTCGGCAGTCGACCGATCCGACGATCTCAGCGCGCAGCGACGCGCGGCCTACTCGTGTCAGTCGGTGAGGGCGACGATGACCTTGGTCGGACCGTGGACACCGACGGTCAGGATCATCTCGATGTCGCCGGTTCGGCTCGGGCCGGTGATGAGCACGATGTTGGCCGGCATTCCGTCCGGACGGACCGGGAAGGTCGCGAACACGTCGGCCGTCGTCCCGACGATCGCCGACACCGGCAGCACGGCCAGGTGGAGGCGAGGCACGAGGCTGGCGCCACGGCCGCCATCGAGGGACGAGTCCTGTACCAGCGAACCAGTGGCGGCGATACCGAAGCGTGGTGCGGTGACACCGAGGTCGGCCACCGCAGCCGGGTCCCGGGAGTACGGCTCCACCGCAACGCCCAGCGCGGCCAGCTGCAGTCCTATGGCAACCGCAGCCGGCGCGCTCGAGACGACCGCGGTGCGGATCTCGTGCGCATCGATATGCGCACGTAAGAATCCGTCGTCGACAACGGGCACGCGATGCGCGTCGAGCAGAGCGACGGCGGCGTTGCGCAAGAACGAACCGACGAGGTCGCCCGAATCCAGCGAGCGGTAGCCGATTGGCACGAACTCGCCCTCGGAGAACGCGGACGCGGGCAGCGGATGGGACACATTCGGCTCGTACGAGCGAGCTGCACGGGTCGTCACCCGGGCCAGGAAGGCGTGCCGGTCGCCGTGCTCGGTCGCGGACAGGGCGCTCACACCTCACCCTTGTTCCACATCGAGCGGAACGACTCCCGCGCCGGCACGGGCAGCGTGCGTCCATCGGTCCAGCGCCTCGCGCCCGGCAGTGCGCCGGCGCGGGCACCGAGCACATGCCCACCTATTCCGACACCCTTCATCGATGCTTCGTATGTGCGCCTATGACTCCAGGTGGCCGCCCACGCCTTCCACGCGGCGCGCTCCGAAAGCGAAGCCGCGTCAGCAACACGACGGCGGCGGGCGGCGAGCAGGAGGTCCTGCAGCGGGATGCTGACCGGGCAGGCGTCCATGCACGCGCCACACAGCGTCGAGGCGTTGGCCACTTCTGCTGCTTCGGGATGAGTCTTCCCGGCAAGCAGCGGCGTGAGCACTGCGCCCATCGGACCCGAGTACACCCAGCCGTAAGCGTGCCCCCCGGTCTGACGGTAGACAGGGCACACGTTCAGGCAGGCACCGCACCGGATGCAGTTCAGCATCTCGGCGAACTCGGTGCCGAGGAGGTCCGACCGGCCGTTGTCGAGGATGACGACGTGCAGCTCCTCAGGCCCATCGGCGTCCGAGTCGCGACGGGGGCCCGTGATGATGTTCGTGTAACTGCTCAATGGCTGACCAGTAGCGGACCGCGCAAGCAGATTCACCACGAGGTTGGCATCGGCCCACGAGTCCACGATGCGCTCCATGCCCATCACTGCGACGTGCACCCGCGGAAGAGATGTGCACATACGACCGTTGCCCTCGTTCTCGACGAGCAGGATCGAACCGGTCTCGGCGATGCCCAGGTTGCATCCGCTGATGCCGAGGTCGGCAGAAAGAAAGCGCTGGCGCAGTTCTTTGCGGGCGAAGGCGTTCAGCACCTCGGGCGTCGTCTCGATGCCTCCGGCCCCGGCGTGCTCATCGAAGATGCGCTTGATGTCGTGACGGTCGAGGTGCAGGGCCGGGGCGATGATATGGCTCGGCGTGTCGTGGTCGAGCTGGATGATCCACTCGCCGAGGTCGGTCTCCACTACCTCGGCCCCGATTGCTTCGAGCGCCTCGTTGAGCGCAGTTTCCTCAGTGGCCATCGACTTGCCCTTCACCACCGTGCGGGCGCCGATGCGCTGCGCGATGGCCAC
>JAYTFI010000032.1:0-4164 GCA_043734485.1 Acidimicrobiales bacterium
GTGAGCGAGGACTGCGGGATCATGATCAACCCGATGGTGGTCGCTGGGCAGATCGCCGGCGGCGTCGCCCAGGGGATCGGCGGCGCGCTACTCGAGCACTCCATCTACGACGACGCGGGGAATCCCCTCGCCACGACCTTCCTCGACTACCTGATCCCGCTCGCCGACGACGTGCCCAAGCTCGAGTACGGCCACATCGAGACGCCCTCGAACGAACTCGGCGGATACAAGGGGATGGCCGAGGGATCGGCGATCGCCGCGCCGGCCGCGGTCGCCAACGCTATCGCCGATGCGCTCGCGCCCTTCCGTGTCGAACCGACGTCGTTCCCGCTCGCACCATCGACGCTCTTCGCTCTGCAACACAATCCGAGAACACTCGAGAAGTGAGGACATCATGTCGAATGATCAGGTAGCCGCCAAGCAGGCCGATCGGCCGCTGCTGCAGGAGCGTCCGGACTTCGACCACCGCGACGATCCCGGCCTCCTGCACGAACCGTGGGACCGCTGGAACGAGCTTCGGGCGGAGAGCCGGATCGCGGTGCGGCCGTACGAGGACTACAAGATCTGGATCCTCGCCGACTACGACGACGTGCGCGAATCGCTGCAGCGCTACGACCTGTTCACGAGTAAGAACCTCAATGTCTACGGTCCGATGAAGGAACCCGACCTGCGGATCATCCCGGCGGAGATCGACCCGCCGGATCAGGCCGCGTACCGCCAGATGATCCTCTCCTACCTGTCGCCCAAGCGCGTCACCGAGATGACACCGCACATTCGCGAGCGCGCCGTCGAGCTGATCGAGGGCCTCGCGGGCAAGGGCCGCTGCGACCTGATGAAGGACTTCTCGAAGAAGTTCCCGACGTACATCTTCATGGAGCTGTTCGGGCTGCCCACCGAGGACCTCGACCAGGTGTCCCAGTGGGCGGACACGAACCTCCACGCGGGCAGCGACCCCGAGAGCCAGGCCGTCGCCCAGGTGGCGATGGCGGAGATCCACGACTACCTGCGCGCGCTCGCACGGAAGCGTCGGGCCGAGCCCGCCGACGACCTGATGTCCTGCCTCGTCACGTCGGATTTCAACGGCCGCAAGCTGTCTGATGCCGAGATCATCGGCTACAGCGTGACGCTGTACCTCGGCGGGCTCGACACCGTCGCCAGCGAGTTCGGGTTCATGTTCCACTTCCTTGCGCAGAACCCGGACCACCGACGCCAGTTGGTCGAGACTCCGGCCATCATCCCCAACGCGGTCGAGGAGTTCCTGCGCTACTTCTCGATCATCACCCTCGGGCGGACGGTGGCGCAGGATGTCGAGTTCAAGGGCTGCCCCATGCGCGCCGGCGACCGGGTGATGATCTCCACCGTCGCCGCCGGCCGCGACGAGCGTGAGTTCGCCGACGCCGAAAAGGTCGACTTCAACCGCAAGCTGAACCGCCACCTCGCGTTCGGTGCCGGACCGCACCGCTGCATCGGCTCACACCTCGCGCGCGCCGAGCTGATCATCGGACTTGAGGAGTGGCACAAGCGGATCCCCGAGTACCGGCTCAGTGCGGGTGACATCCACCGTCACGGGGGCGTCGTGCTCGGCCTCGGCCACCTACCGCTCGAATGGGACACCATGCAGTAGGAAATCCGCGAAGCCGCATCCTCGATCTACGCCGACGCAGTGTCGGTGGCGGCGAGGCGAAGGACCGCGTCGACGATTCCCTGGTAACCGGTGCACCGGCAGAGGTTGCCGCTGAGGCCCTGTCGCACCTCCGCTTCTGACGGATGCGGATTGCCCCCCAGGAACGCGGTGATCGTGACGACGAAACCAGGCGTGCAGAACCCGCATTGAAGGCCGTGGCACAGGTGCAGCGCCTCCTGGATCTCGGACAGTGTGCCGTCCTCGGGCGACAGGCCCTCGATCGTCGTGACTTCGCATCCGGCGGCTTGGACAGCGAACAGCAGGCACGACCGCACCGCGGCACCGTCGAGCAGCACGGTGCAAGCGCCGCAGACCCCGTGCTCACACGCCAGATGCGTGCCGGTCAGCCCGCACTGCTCGCGGAGGAAGTCGGCGAGCGTTCGGCGTGACTCCACGCGTGCCCGTCGCGCGACGCCGTTGACCGTCAATTGGACATCGTGCTCGTCAGGTGCGTTCACGGAGGGCCTCCGCCCGAGCGTCGGTCACGGCGCGGGCGACGAGCACCCGCAGCGCGTGGGTTCGGTAAGCGGCAGTCGCATGCGCGTCTTCGGACGGGCGAACCGATGCGGCTGCTCGGCGGCCGATCTCGGTGGCGTCGAGCTCGCCGGCGAGCAGTGCAGCTTCGGCATCGGTCGCCCGGACCGCGGTCGGCCCTACACCGAAGACGGCGATCGCCGCCTTCGTGACCGTGCCGTTGCGCACTTCGATGCCGGCGACCGCGCCCACGAGGGCGAAGTCGCCATGACGGCGGGCGATCTCGTGAACGGCGAAACCGGCTGTCGGGCCCCACACCGGGAATTCGACCGCGGTGAGCAGCTCGCCCGGGAGCGCGGCGGTCGTCCAGGTTCCCTCGAAGAAGTCGCGCGCATCGACGGCGCGGACGCCATTCGACGAGGTCAGCTCGAATCGGGCGTCCAGCGCGAGCGCGACGGCCGGGTACTCGGCCGCCGGATCGGCATGGACAAGCGAGCCCCCGATGGTTCCGCGGTTGCGGATCTGGAAGTGGCCGATGTACGGCGTGGCAATAGCGAGAAGGGGAACTCGCTCGATGATGTCGGGGTCGATGGCGAGGGCGCACTGCCGTGTCGTCGCGCCGACGCGCACGCCTCCGTCGCTCCGTGCGACACCGGCCAGTCCGGTCACCCGGTTGACGTCGACAAGATGGTCGAACCGCGTGAGGCGAAGCGCCAGCATCGGCACGAGGGACTGACCGCCGGCCAGGACCTTCGCGTCGTCACCGTGCTCGTGGAGGAGCGCCGTGACTTCGCCGACCGACGTTGGCGCGTGGTACACGAAGGGCGCAGGTTTCATAGGCTCCCGATCGGCGGCTGAGGAATCGGCATGGACGGCTGTCAGCGGTCCCACTCGAGCGCGAGCATCGTCGGGCCTCGACTGCGCAGCGCGCCATCTGTGCTCGGATCGAGATATATCCGCTGCCAACAAGTTGCGGGATTCGTCAAAGCTCCCCCGAGGCGTTCAATCAGTCAGTGAACCTCGAACGAGGCGCGAAGCCGTGAGCAGGTTCCCAAACATGCGGACCGAGACAACCTCCTCGAATGAGCCCGAGAGATAATCACATCACTTATAACTAATGTCAAGAAAGTTTTCGCGTAGCTCCGCCGCAGTCGGAGCTCTGGCAGACGAGCGGTCGGGATGATCGGTTGCCACCGAGGGGAGTGCGGCGGCTCGTCAGAGGACGTCGTCGAGGAATTGGAGCACGGCGGCGTCGAACGCCTCAGGATTGTCGATGTTGGCGGCGTGACCGGCGTCGGGGATCACGACCTTGCGTGCGTTCGGGACCCGGCTGGAGATGTAGTCGGCGGAGTTGAGGAACTTCTCGTCGAGCGCACCGACGATCACAAGGGTCGGGATGTCGATCTGGCCGAGGCGCCCGAGCACGCCCTCGTTGCGCTGGAGCACCATGCCGATGGCGGCCTTGGCGAGGCCCTGCGCTGACTCGTGGTGGTCGCGGACGTTCATGACCTCCGGGGTGCTGTCGAGCCCCTCCAGGCCGCGCGTCATCAACTCGTCGTGGTACTCGTGCGCGTTGATGTTCCACTCGTCGCGAAGCTCACGTTTGCGGTAGCCGGGACCTGTGTCGCAGATGATGAGGGCGAGGCAGATCTCCGGGTGCTGCAGGGCGATCTGCATCGTGAGCGCGCCGCCCATGGAGAGCCCGCCGATGACGGCCTTTTCGATGCCGAGCTCGCCGAGCAGGCTCGTGACGTCGGTGACCTGGTGGGCGTCGCTGTAGAGATCCTGGCGTTGCGGGCTGTCGGTCTTGCCGTGCCCACGGTTGTCCCACGTGATCACCCGGTAGTTCTTGGTGAGCGCGGGAAGGTTCCCGTTCCAAGCCTGGGAGTTGGAGCGATAGCCGTGCGACAGCAGAATCGGGGTTCCCGATCCGTGATCCTCGTAGTACACGCGGATTCCGTTGATCGCGGCAAAGGTCATTGGCGGTTCGTCCTTCGGGTGTCGAT
>JAYTFI010000033.1:0-3305 GCA_043734485.1 Acidimicrobiales bacterium
TCACTTTTACTAGGAGCCGAGCCGCTGGGATGACCGCTTGGTCTTCGGTCGTGTGCGGCTGACCGACATGGTCCACGACCGGACACGCCACCGGGACTACGTCGGTCATGTGAGTGCCCGCGCTCGCCAATTGCGGCTTGTACCCGATCGCCCTCGCGCTCACCACAGTGAACTTCACGGCAACCGGCGGATCGCTCGAAGTATTCAACGGCTCCACGCCCGGAAACTTCGGGTGGATAGCGGCAGCAACGCGACGGGCACGCTAGCGACCAGCCTCACTTCGCCCGGCGACGCCGGCACCTATACCAACCCGAACAACCCTGCGGACCACGAGCTCGACCTGGACGACTGGGTCTGGGGCGACCCGGGCATCTCCAATGCGAACAGCGTGCGTGACGCCCTCGACGCGCTCATCGCCAGCGGTACGACGCTCACTATCCGTCTACCGCTCGAGCGCGTTCGTCGCGGACGGATCCTGGAGTGGCCTCGGCCAGGCCACCTCGTGGCTCTACCAGACCGTCCCCGCTCAGGCCGGCGACAACTACCGCATGACGCTCTACGGGGGCACCCACGAACCGCAGCAACACGCCATCGTCAGCATGGAGTTCCTCAACCCGGCCGGGCAGATCATCGCCGCTGCACCCTTCGAGCTGGACTTCGATCTTGATCTCCCAACCGGCGGTGTGACTGCGCCGTACCCCACGCCATTCGTCAGCAATGGCACCGGACCCATCGGTGGCCCCTACCGGATCAACATGATCGCCCCCGTCGGGACCAGCAACGTGCGAATATCGCTACGGACCACAGGAGGGCCAAAATCAACAACACGTCGATCGTGAAGTGCTGACACCGCTCGGCAGTGCCCGTTCTCCAATACGCATCAAGTCGACCAGCAGGTCCGGCATCGACGACCGCCACATCCTGCGCGTGAGCCGAACAACGGGCGGCGGCCTTACTTCGTCATGGTCAGAAAGACGGTCGCCGAGTGGGTGGCGCCTCCGCTTGTCGCTCGCACCACGAGTGTGAACGCGCCCGCCTTCGGTTGCCTCGACACCGCAAGAATCGATGTTCCCGACGTGAGCGACGACGGGGACAAGGTCCACGTCGGTCCCACCGGACTGCTGCTCACCGAGAGGGTCACGACGCCGGTGAAGCCCGCAGTGGGTACCACGTTCAGCGAGAATCGAGGTTCGCGTGCAGGCACTGTGCCTGGACCCGGCACGTCTATGCCACTCGACAGCGTCGCGTATCCGGCTTCTCGTCCGCGGCGCTGCTACTACAGGCGCCAGATCGGCTTGACCCGCCCCGGATCGAACTCCCCACCGGCTCGGCCAGCCTCAACCGTTGCCGACTCGAACATCACCTTCATGCATGCGTTGCGCTGTGCCGGGTCGAGGTCGGGCCACGCCGAGCGCAGCGAAGGTGAGCCTCCCGTATCCCCCAACGCGACCAGCACGATTTCGCGCTGCGCCGGTTCAAGCGTCTCGAACCGGCGAAGGGCCTCTTCTACCAGGGTGTCCTCGACCGGCTCGGCGACGACTGCGAGCTTCCCGCAGCCGCGGTGGTCCGGTCCGCTCATGCAGACGTAGCGTCGCCCGCTCGACCGGGCGGAGCTGTAGAGAACCTTGCCGCACTTCCCGCACCGCAGAAGTCCACTGAGCAGGTACTGCTGTCGGGCCCGCCTGGCTTTCGGCTTGCGGCGTTCGAACATGGCGAGCACCTGCTCACGCTCCCCCGCGCTGATGATCGGGCTCCAAACGGCCTTCGAGACGACGGCGCCGTGGTGTTCGCGCAACCCGGCGATCCGGCCCGACGACAGCATCGCCGCGATGGTGGGCGTCTTCCAGGGGCGGCCCTTCACGGTGCGCACCCCCGATTCGTCGAGCCAGATGGCCAGTGAACGCAGGCTCTCGCCGGCCAGGAAGCGCCTTGCGATGGTACGGATGACCACGGCTTCGCTCTCGCGAACGGTGACCTTGTCGTTCTCGTAGCCGAAGGGCCGATTCGAGCCGCCATGGGGCCGCCCTTCGCCCGCGATCAGGTCCATGGTGAGCAGGATCCGCCGCGAACCAGGGCTTCTCGGCTGCACGGCACGCTCCGAATCGCCGGTCTTGGCCGGGCCGCGCACAGCGTGCGTGAACGCGGCCTCAGTCATCATGAGTGGGCAATCGTTGGCGCATCGTCGGTGAGGAGCATGCCACCCCCACTGGTCGTGATGAACTTGTTGCCGTTGAACGACAGCGCCCGGATCACCCCGAACGACCCGGCCGGCCTGCCCTGCCACGTCGCTCCGAGCGCCTCGGCCGAATCCTCGACGATGGGGATGTCGTATCGCTCGCACAGCGGCACGATGCGGTCGTAGTCCGCCAACGCGGCCGAGATGGCGACCACGAACAGTCCGAGCACGGCAACCGTGACGATCGTCTCGACGAACCTGAAACCGCCCTCCCGACGCGCAGCGGTGGACTCGCCTCCGTTGCCCGTTCATCCGCACTCCACCATCTACAGGTTGCTCCCGTTGACGCGCCCGCCCGAACCGCAGCCGAGACGTCGTGCGCCGAGGACGTCGTCTGTCGCACCTCGGAAAGCCTACCGACGAATGCGGGGTCGTCGAACGATGTGCAAGTCGGCGTGCCGGTGAAGGCTCATGCTGCGTTGCCCTTCCGGGCACGTTTCGCACTTCAACCTATTCAGCCTTGACGTCTTGGCGCATGCTGACGCGGCACAGTCATTGTTCAACGTTTCGATCCGCGGAGGACTCTCGGTGGCAAGAAGGCTCTCGCTGTGCTCCATCGTCTGTTGTGGATCGCTACTTGCGATCACACAGAGCGCGACGCGCGCAGTCGCAGTCGCCCCGGCCCGTATTGCCGTTCTCCCGGGTTCGGCCTGCACGATGTTCGAGGATCGGTCCGTGTCAGCGCTGTTGGGTGGACAGATGATCACCCGCCGGAAGGAAAGCCGTCCGTCGGGCTCGCCGTTGCGATTCAACGGCGCCACGACGACCGCCGGTCGTGAGGTCGCATGCCGGTGGGAGACTCCCCAGCTCACCTTCGTCGCCACCATCGGCCGGCCCGACGGTCGAGATCCAGCGCAAATGATCACCAGGGCCGCGGGCCTCTACTCCCGCGTGGTCGGCTTCGTACGGGGGCGATCCACGCGGGCGAGGAAAGTCGTCACGTCGAGCCGACGGCATCTGGGCGATGCCGCGACCGACATCGTGGTTTCCGGGTCGGTCCGTGAGCGGCACCTGATCTATCGGACCGGTTCGGTCGTCGTGGAGCTCGACGTACTTGCTGTGGTCGCCG
>JAYTFI010000034.1:0-3097 GCA_043734485.1 Acidimicrobiales bacterium
CCTCCGCAGCAGCGCAGCGCAGCAGCTCCGCCATGGCAAGGGTCTTCTCGGAGCGCTTGGTTGTCGCCGCCACCCGATGCGAGGTGTCAACGAGATCGGCCAGCAGCACGGATCAGCTCCCGTCCGGCCGCGGTTCCGTCGAAGCGAGCAGCTGGGTGAAGTGCCAGCGATGCCCCTCGATGTCGAACGCCTCGTAGCGCCGCTCGCCGTACGGAACCGTCTCCAACGGACGCTCGATCACGGCCCCGCCAGCGGTCGCACACGCGTAGTGCGTGTCGACGTCATCGACATAGACGTTCATCTTGTGGCTCACACCGCCGAGCGAGCGCGGGCTCTCGACACCGAATCCGCTCGGGGCGATCATGACCGTCCCACCGCTCTGGTCGAGCCAGTAGATCGTCCGCCCGTCAGGGTTCACCTTGCGCTCCCGCTCGACGAACCCGAACACCCGGATCAGCCACTGCGCGGCAGCGTGCTCGTCGTCGTAGGCGAGTCGGACATAGAGACCGTGAGACGCCATCACGCCATGCTGCCAGCGCGTTGTCGCGGCCGCGGCATCGGGGGTACTGTCGAAGCCAAGTCGATTGACTACGACAAGGTCAGGTGTGAGATGTGTGCAGGGGACGAGGCCGGTCACGATCACCACCACGAGGCCAGCCACGCGGCGCCTCGGGTTGCCGAGGGTGACGCGGTAGACCCGATCCATCTCGAGCCGGTCGACGAGATCCGCATCGTCACGCTCGTCGACAACAGCTACGACGGCCTGATGGGCGACATGGGTTCGGCCCGACGATTCGGAGTGGGGCGAACGCCGGGGGTTCCGGCAGCACAGTTCGTGTCGGGAAAGACGGTTCCCGGTTTGGTCGCCGAACACGGCTTCTCGGCTCTCGTCACGGTGCGCCGAGGCGCCCGGACGCACACGCTTCTGTTCGACACCGGCATCTCGCCTGACGGCATGGCTGCGAACATGGAGCGTCTCGGCGTGAACGTCGGCGACATCGAGGCGGTCGTGCTGAGCCACGGACACTTCGACCACGCGGGTGGCTTCCTCGGCCTCGCCCGGTTGCGCAAGCGAGCGGGGATCCCGCTGACACTGCATCCGGACGTGTGGACGCCACGCCGTGTCGTCATCCCCGGTGCTGTGCCATGGGAGCTGCCGGTGCTGCGACGGTCGTCGCTCGAGACGGAAGGCTTCGAGGTGATCGAGCGACGCGAGCCGTCGGCCCTGCTGGACGGCAGCGTCCTCATCACGGGCGAGGTCGACCGCACGACCGAGTTCGAGAACGGCATGCCCTTCCACGAAGCGCACCGACACGGTCGTTGGGAGCCCGACCCGCTGATCCGTGACGACCAGTCACTCGTCTTGAACGTCCGTGGGAAGGGGCTCGTGGTGATCACCGGGTGCGGGCATGCGGGGGCCGTGAACATCGCCCGCCACGCCATGCGCCTCACCGGAGTCGATCGTTTGCACGGGCTGCTCGGCGGGTTCCACCTCAGCGGTCCGGCGTTCGAGCCGATCATCGAGCCAACCGTACGTGCACTTACCGAAATTGCACCGGACCTCGTCGTGCCGGCCCACTGCACGGGGTGGCGGGCCCAGGTCCGGCTGGCGACGGCGCTGCCCGACGCCTACGTGCCGAACGCGGTCGGGACGACGTTCCACTTGGAAGCCGCGGCCTGATCCCGGCGATGCCGGCGGGGAAGGCGCGCGCAGATCGAGGGTTGGTTGCGCGCAGCACAGCACGACACCGGGCCGCCAGTAGGGTCAGCGCCCGTGATCGTCGCAATCGCCGGAGGGGTCGGAGCCGCTCGGATGCTGCGCGGGCTCCTACAGGTCGTCGCCCCCGAGGACATCACGGTGATCGTGAACACCGGCGACGACACCGTCTTTCATGGTCTCCACATCAGCCCCGACATCGATACCGTCACGTACACCGTCTCCGGCAACATCGACCCCGAGCGCGGCTGGGGCCTGGCCGGCGAGTCGTGGACAGCGATGGATGCGCTGAAGCGATACGTCGATTTCGGGGCCGTCGACTGGTTCAACCTCGGCGACCGTGACCTGGCCACCCACCTCTGGCGGACGGCCCGACTGCGGGCGGGGTCGACGCTCAGCGAGGTGACCGCAGACCTGGCCAAGGCGTGGGGACTCGGTATGCGCCTGCTCCCGATGACCGACGACCGGGTGGCGACACATGTGGTCACCCCGCTCGGCGAGCTCTCGTTCCAGTCGTACTTCGTTCAGCACCATCACGACGTGGCCGTCAGCGAGGTCCGCCTCGAGGGCATTGAGTCGTCAACACCCGCTCCCGGCGTGCTCGAGGCCATCGCCGCAGCGGAGGCAATCGTGATCTGCCCTTCGAATCCGCTCGTCTCGATCGGCCCGGTCCTCGCCGTGCCCGGGATCCGCAATGCGTTGCGTGCGCGCCGCGACCGCACCGTCTGCGTGTCCCCCATCGTGGCCGGAGCGGCGCTGAAGGGGCCGGCCGATCGCATGCTCAGCGAGCTCGGCCACGAGGCGTCGGTCGTCGGTGTGGCGCGGCTCTACCGGGACATCGCCCACACACTCGTCATCGACGACGCCGACCAAGCGCTGGCCGACGCCGTCCGCGCCGAGGGCATCGAATGCGTCGTGACCGACACGATCATGTCGAAGCCCGGCGTCGCCGCATCACTGGCGAAGGCAGCACTCGCCGCGGTGCTGCCAGGCTGATCCGCCCGTAAACGAAACACATGCTATGAGCACAGACAATCTGTTCACAGATGAAAGTTCGAGGGACCCGCAGTGAACCGCATGGAGCTGATCCCGATCGAAGGCATCCCGGAAGTGCGACCCGGTGACGTCCTCAGCGACCTCATCCTCGCCGCGGCCATGCCGGAACCCGGGCTGCGCGACGGCGACGTCATCGTCGTCACCCAGAAGGTCGTGTCGAAGGCTGAGAATCGGCTCGTCCCCGTCGACCCCGACATCGTCGACGACCACAAGCGCTACGTCCTGCAGGAGTCGGTCCGCATCCTTCGCCGCCGTCCGACGCCGCGCGGCGAGCTCATCATCAGTGAAACGTCGCACGGCTTCATCTGCGCCAACGCCGGCATC
>JAYTFI010000035.1:0-2797 GCA_043734485.1 Acidimicrobiales bacterium
AGCGGCTGCTCGGGCTCTCGTCGCTCGACCCGGTGCTGGTAGTCGGCGATCGGCGGGTGCGGCTCGCCACTCACGAGTGGGCCGACGCCACGATCGCGCCTAACGGACATGTGCTGCTCGACGAGTTCGCGGTCGAGGACGGTGTGCCGCGGTGGCGATGGTCGGTCGGGTCCGTGCTGTTGGAGGCGGAGCTGGCCATGACCCACGGGCGCTCGGCGCTGGGTGTCTGCTACCGGTTGGTCAGCAGTGGCGGCGCGGCAGCGGTGGGCTTGGAGGTGGAGGCGCTGGCCACGAGACGGGATGTGCACGGCGAGCGGAGCGAATGGGGTGAGCCGGGTGTCGAGGCGACCTCGGACGGCTTCGTGTTCGAGGGGGCCTACCGCGTGCGCGGGCCCGGCTTTGTGGCTGCAGGTGAGTGGTACCGAGGGATCCGCCATCGCGAGGAGGCGGCCCGGGGGCTGAACGCGACGGAGGACGTGTGGTTCGCCGGACGGTTCACCGCGTCGCTCGCCACCGGCGGCACGGTCGGGATCGAGGCGTGGTCGGGTGGCCTGGACGCGCCGCCTCCACCGGCTGGTTCGATCATCACGGCCGCACGCTCGCGGGCTTTGGCGGTTGCTGGTGCCGCGGGCGCGCCCCCCGGTTCGGTTGACGCACTCCTCGCCCACGCCGCCGATCAGCTCGTCGTCGCCGGCTCCGGCGGGCCGACCGTGGTGGCCGGCTACCCGTGGTTCGGCGACTGGTCGCGCGACACGATGACATCGTATGAGGGCTTACTTCTCGAGACTGGGCGCGCCGATGAGGGCCGGGCGCTGTTGCTGGCGGCAGGAGCGTCGGTGTCGGAGGGCATGCTGGCCAACACGGCCGATGCCGGCGGCACCGAATACAACACGGTCGATGGATCGATGTGGTTCCTGCATGCGGTCGGCCGTCACGTCGAGTGGACCGGGGATACGGACCTCGGCGTTGCACTGCTCCCCGCCATCCAGTCAATCGTCGACCATCACGTCAGCGGCACACGCTTCGGCATCCGCGTCGATGCGGACGGTCTACTGACCCAGGGAGCAGACGGGTGGGCGCTCACGTGGATGGACGCCCGCGTCGATGGCCACCCGATCACGCCGCGACAGGGCAAGCCGGTCGAGGTGAACGCGTTGTGGCTGCGAGGGTTGCGGGTGGCTTCTCGGATGGCCGTGCTCGCTGGGTCAGACGGGTCGGTGTTCGACGCGCTGGCCACCCGCGCGGCGAGCGCCTTTGCGGCCCGCTTCGTGCGGTCCGATGGTCGCGGCCTGTTCGACGTGGTCGACGGACCGCACGGCGACGATGCGTCGATCCGGCCGAACCAGCTGCTCGCCGTGTCGCTGCCCGACGCCGCGCTGCCGTCGGCGCTGCATGCCGTGCTCGACGCGGTGGAACCACTCGTCACCTCGATCGGGCTGCGCTCGCTCGACCCGGCTGACCCGCGCTACCGGGGACGGCACCGCGGCGGCGTGCTCGCTCGGGACGAGGCGTACCATCAGGGCACCGTATGGCCGTGGCTGAATGGGCCCTACGTCGATGCTGCGGTGCGTGCCGGACGGGCAAATCCGACGATGCTCGACGGGCTCGTGGCCCACCTCGGCGAGTGGGGGCTGGGTTCGGTCTCCGAGACCGCTGACGGCAATGCGCCACATGACGCGACAGGCTGCCCGTTCCAGGCGTGGTCGGCGGCGGAACTACTGCGGGCCCGGCGCCTGCTGTCTGCGCTGTAGCAAGTCCGCGACGGCGAGGCGAAGCGTCCGCGAGGTCCTACCGGGTGGCCGTGCGATCAGGCCATCCACTGCCCGTTCGCCGGCGCAACGTTCCAGACCTCGACGATCCTCCCCTCGGCGAAGCGGAATACCTCGAGGCTCGAGAACGTATCCGGCCCACTGGTCATCGAGTAGGCAACAGCGATCGTGTCGTCGCCGTGCTCCCACATCCACGTGTTCGTGAACCGAAGGCCGGGGTATCGCTGGTGCGTCTCACGGAAGCGGCGCTCGTTGTCGGCCAAGGAGATCGTCACCGTCGAGCCCGGATCGTGGCGGACGCACACGTCGCGGACCAGCAACCGGAACCGGTCGACGTCGGCGGTGTTCCAGACATCCGTATAGGTCTGGACGAGGTCGCGGAGGTTCATGGTCGCCGAGCGTACGCAGCGGGCGACCGTCGGCCCGGCGCAGGTGGACGATTCGTTCATGCTGTCGAGCGCATTGGCGATGTCGGCGTCGATGACAATGTCGTGGCGTTTGCAGAACTGTCGCAGGCAGAGCTGGAGGCGGCGGGTCGCTGCCGCCGCGGTCTCCGAGGCGCGTGCTTCTGCGGCGTCGGCGTCAATCTCGGGCAGGGCCTGCGGGCCCCAGGCCCGGGAGCTCGACGCGGCCCGAACCGACGCGGTTCACGCAGCGGAGCGCAACGCCACCGAGATTGAACGAATCAACCAGTACCGGTTGCTGCATGACTCCGTCCTCCAAGTGCGCGAGGCGGTCCCCGGTTCCTGGAACGTCGCCTCGGATCTCCTCGTGCGTCGGACGGACTTCGAGGTCGAACGTCTCAGTCGCGTGCTTTCCGGCGGCGGACTTGTACCCGAACGCGGCCTGATCGAAGCGGCCGAGCACCTTTTTCGGCGAGGAATGTAGGTGCTCGTCGTGTCCGCCCAGGGCGAACGCGACCCCGTCGTCGACGCGCTGGGTGCCGGAGCGAGCGGGTACCTCACCAAGTCGTCCGAACCCGGTGAGATAGCCACTGCAGTGCGAGCCATCGGGAACGGCCAGATCTA
>JAYTFI010000036.1:0-1802 GCA_043734485.1 Acidimicrobiales bacterium
TCCGATCCCGCGCTCACCGGTTCGCCCTCGCTGCGTGGGCTGCTCGATGTGCTCGTGTACGCGCCGATCGGCTTCGCCCTGTCGGCCGGCACGCTCGTCCCCGAACTCGCCGCGAAGGGTCGGGCGCGTGCCGCGGAACAGGTGCGCCTGGCCCGGATGATCGGGCAATTCGCAGTACCGGTGGTGAAGCGAAAGGGCGAGGAGCTCGTCCGCGATGGTGTCGCGAAGGCGGTGCGCAACGCCCGCCCGACTCCGGCGAAGCCGGCATCCACATTGAAGCCGGCATCCACATCGGAGCCGTCGGCGAGGCCAAAGCCGTCGTCCCGTCTCGATGCCGCGCATAGTCGCGCTGCACCACTCGTCACCGCGTTGCCCATCGACCGCTATGACGAGCTACCGGCGGCGAGCATCATGGCGCTGCTCGAGGGTCTGCGACCCGGGCAGCTACGCGCCATCGACGCCCACGAACGGGCCAATCGAGGCCGCCGGACCGTCCTGACCCGGATCGCACAGCTCCTTACGTGAACGTCGCGGCCCGGGTGGCGGTCGATGCGGACGCCTCGGCTATCGCCGTGATCGCGGAAGCCATCCGAGACGAGCTTGTTCCGCTACGCGGCGGCGCGGTGTTGCTGGCCCAGCAGGATCGCCGTGCGACGCGCGAATCCGGCGATGTCGCTACCGCCAAGCCGTCGGAGCCGGCGTCGACCGCGGCGTTCGTCGGAACGATCGATGACGTCGTGGTCGGACTCGCCACCGTCTCGGTCGAGGAACTACTTGACGGCTCGAGGCTCGGCGTCATCCGCGAACTGGGAGTGCTGCTCGGGGCCCGAGGCGTCGGCGTCGGCGAGGCCATGCTCGATGAAGTCCTCGCGTTCTGCCGTCGGGAACGCTGTCGCGGCGTCGACTCCTACGCGCTACCGGGCACGCGAGAGACGAAGAACTTCTTCGAGACGTTCGGCTTTACCGCCCGCCTGCTCGTCGTCCACACCAACCTGGCGGATGACCCGGACCCGATCAAGGGTCCGGATCGCGACGGCGCGTCAGCCGCTGAGCCGGCATGACCGTCCATCGGCCCGAAGTCTGCGTCGGTGCGGTTGCCGTCCACCGCGATCGACTGCTGATGGTGCGGCGCGGTCGTGGGGTCGCTGCGGGCGAGTGGTCGATACCCGGCGGCCGCGTTGAGGCGGGGGAGACGCTGGCATCGGCCGTCGTTCGCGAAGTGCACGAGGAGACCGGCCTCGAAGTCGTCTGCGAGCGGTTCCTGGGCTGGGTCGAGCGGATCGGCGACGACTACCACTACGTGATCCACGATTTCGTGGTCACCGCACTCGAACGCGGACCGATCGTGGCCGGTGACGACGCAGCGGAAGCCCGTTGGGTTCCACTCGACGAAGTGACCGAACTGCACCTCGTCGATGGTCTGGCCGACTTCCTCGCCGACCAGGGAATCCTGCGACTGATCGCCTGACACGCGCCCCGGCGACCAGCCTTGCGAACCGAGGGGCGGTGAGCGGCCCTTCCATTGCGGCGCGCGCTTCTCAATGAACGCAGCAAGGCCTTCCGTGAGATCTTCCGACGACACCACCATGTCGACGGACAGCACGATCTCGCACCCGCCCGCGGTGATAAGGGCGACGTTGCCCCGAACTTCGTAGTCGATCATCGGCCGACGACACCGACGCGGCAGACGGCGAACCAATCCCCGTCGGTCAGGCTTCGACCGTCTCGACCGCCGTCACTGCTTCGACCTCCACTGGAGGGACCGCATCAGTCGACGTGAGCGTTTCAACCGGCACCGTGGC
>JAYTFI010000037.1:0-1835 GCA_043734485.1 Acidimicrobiales bacterium
CACGACGATGCCGCCGTCGCGGGTGAGCCCCAGGTGGTCGCCCTCGCCGATCGGTCCGGCCTCACACGTCGACTCCCGCACCGCGACGGTGATCTCCCCACCCACGACCGATGACGCCGCGGCACGCATGGCCGTCGCATTCGCGTCTGCCGACCCCTCCGGGTCGTATTGCATGGCCGCGGCAAGCCCCTCGGTGATGCCGCGCGTGCCGACGACCCGGACGCTCTTGGCGGTGAGCGGTGCGACCTGTTCGGCCACGGCGATGATGTTCTTGTTGTTCGGGAGGATGACGACGCTGTCGGCCGGAGCGGATTCGACCGCCTCGAGGAGCTGCGCGGTCGACGGGTTCATCGACTGGCCGCCGGTGACGACGCGCTGCACGCCGAGGGACAGGAACAGCCGGCGGATGCCCTCGCCTGTCGAGACGGCGACGATGGCCGTCGTGCACGGCTCGTTGACGTGCGGCGGCTCGTCGACGACGGACTCGCCTGTCGCCTCGCGAACCCAGCGTTCTTCCTCGATCTGCTCGAGGAGGTCGGTGACACGGATCGAGCGAGGACGGCCGATGTCGATGGCGGCCTCGATGGAGGCGCCGATGTCGTCCGTGTGGATGTGGCAGTTCCAGATGCCGTCGCCGCCGACCACGACGATCGAATCGCCGAGCGTGGCCCACACGTCCTTGAAGCCGGGGATCGAGCCGTCGGGCGCCTCCAGGAAGTACATCACCTCGTAGCGCAGATCGGCCACGTTCCCCGAGTCCGCAGCCGAAGTCCGGTTGGCATGGGACCCGGAGTCGAACGACTGGGGGCTCTCTCCCGGCGCATCGACAACCGGCACCGAACGCCCGTCGGTCAGCGCGAGCGCAGCATCGAGCAGCAGCAGGAAACCGGCGCCGCCGGCGTCGACCACACCTGCGGCCTTCAGGACCGGCAGCAGGTTGGGTGTGTCGGCCAGCGCCTCGGCACCCTTGGTGCGAGCCGCGGCGAGCACGTCGAGCAGCGATCCGTCCCGCCGCGCAGCGTCCGCCGCACCTTTCGCAGACGACCGCACGACGGTGAGGATCGTGCCTTCGATCGGCTTCATCACCGCGCCGTACGCGGCCGTCGATGCCGCCGCGAGCGCGCCCGCGAAGTCCTTCGGACCAGCCTCCGGCAGCGATCGGAAAACACCGGCCAGGCCACGCAGGATCTGACTGAGGATCACGCCGGAGTTGCCACGCGCCCCCATGAGCGAACCGTGGCTGATGGCCTGGCACACGGTTGCCATGTCGGCATCGCAGCCCGAGGTGAATCCAGACTTTGCAGCGTTCTCCTCGATCTCGGTCAGGACCGACTCGAGCGTGAGCGCCATGTTCGTGCCCGTGTCACCATCCGGTACGGGATACACGTTCAGCCGATTGATGGCACCCTGGTTGGCCCGCAGCGCGTCACGGAATCCGGTGACCAGGCTCACCAGGCCGGCGGCGTCGAACGAGGTGAGCACGGGGTCGGCGAGACTCGACATGAGGCGACGATGCTATCGGCTAACCTCTCCCGGTTCCGAGCGGCCGCCCAGGCGGGTCGCCATAAAACCAGTGGCCATCACCATGGCCCGCAACGCGTGAGGTCTGCATAACCATGGCATCGGTCTGTGAAATCTGCGACAAGAAGCCGTCGTTCGGCATGAGCGTCTCGCACAGCCACATCCGCACGAAGCGCCGTTGGAACCCGAACATCCAGCGTGTCCGTGCCCTCGTGAACGGCTCGCCGAAGCGGGTCAACGTGTGCACGGGATGCCTGCGCGCCGGCAAGATCGTCAAGGCCGTCTGACCTGATCCTCTGACGGGCGGTCGGGCC
>JAYTFI010000038.1:0-1925 GCA_043734485.1 Acidimicrobiales bacterium
TCACCCGACCAGTCAATGACGAAGGCTTCGAGCAATGAATAGGGCTGATCGGCGTAGAAGGTAGGCCGACGGCCGAGGTTGAGCGCGGCGGGAAGCGCCACACCGTCAGGTCGGTGGTACCAACCGGCGTAGATGCCGTCGGCAGGCAGGCACATCTCGACCGGGACGGCCATGTTCGCGGTGGGGAAGCCGAGCGTGCGGCCTCGGGCGTCGCCGTGCACGACCGGCCCGCGAATCTCGTAGGTGCGCCCGAGCAGGGTCGCTGCGGTGCTCATGTCGCCCTCGCGCAGCAGCGTGCGGATGCGCGTGCTGGAGATCTTCGGCCCGTGCCTGTGGCCGGCACCGGTGCCTGTCAGCTCGTCACCGAACAAATCGAGCCCGACCACCTCGAAACCCATTTCGGGGCCGAGGTCGCGCCCGATCGTACGCAGCAGTTCGACGTTGCCCCGCCGGTCCTTGCCGAAGTGGAAGTCGTCACCCACGACGACGACCTTCGCCGCGAGCGCGCCGACAATGATCTCGGCGATGAAGTCCTCGGCCGTTTCGGTCGAACGCTCCGCGTCGAAGTGGACGACCAGTGTGGTGTCGACCCCCGTCGACTCGAGCAGCTCAAGCTTCTGCGCGAGATCGGTGAGGAGCTTCGGGGCGGACTCGGGGCGGACGATCTCCGCAGGGTGGCGGTCGAAGGTGATGACCGCGCTGGCGAGCCCTCGCTCGGCGGCCAGCCGCCGAACTTCGGCGATGACGGCGCGGTGTCCGAGGTGAACGCCGTCGTATGCGCCGATGGTGACGACGGTGCCCGGGGCGGCTTCCGATGGCTTGATGTTGGCAATCGCGGTCTCACCGTCTCCTACGACGGTCGAGCCCAGTCCGATGGATCGCAGCACCTGCACGACCGCCGAGGCTACCGGGCCATGCCACGAACGAGAAACCGTGTTCTTCGGCGCACGTCCCAGGACGCCTGCTCAGCGGGCCAGAACGACGAGCGGCTTGGCCGTGTCGCCACGATGCGCTTCGTACACCGCCACCAGCGCGCCCTGCCCATCCAATACGGCCCACGGGCGAGACAGATCGGGTGCGCCAACGCCCATGGACGCGCCCCGGCGTGGCGGTAGGCGGCCGTCGAACGTCTCCAACGGCAGAACCCGACCGTTGCGGACCTGGGCGACAAGCCCATCGTCATCGATCACGACCGAGGGGTAGTCCCGCAACGCCTCGGCCGGACCGAGCAGCGAGTGGTCGCGTAGATGCTCGTCGATGGCGGCTCCCTCCGCGACTTCGAACGATCCAATCGCGACTCGACGGAGGTTGCGAAGATGCGCGCCGCCTCCGAGCGTGGTGCCGACGTCGGCCGCCAGCGTCCGCACGTAGGTGCCCGACGAGCACGTCACGTCGACCGCGAACACGCCCGGCTCGACCTCACCGGTGACGTCGTAGCGGTAGACATGCACCGGCCTCGGAGCCCGCTCGATCTCGATCCCCTGCCGGGCCAGTTCGTGCAGCCGCACGCCGCCGACCTGCACTGCCGAAACCATCGGCGGGATCTGCAGGATGTCGCCGGTGAAAGTCGCCGCAGCCGTCTGGACCTGTTCGAGCGAGATTTCGGCCATGTCGTACGTGTGCAGAACATCGCCTGATGCGTCGAGCGTTGACGTAGCCGAGCCGAGCACGACCTCGCCCGTGTAACGCTTCGGAAGAACGGTGAGGAGCGACAGCAGCTTCGTCACCTGGCCGAAGCCGATGAGCAGGACACCGGTGGCGTCGGGGTCGAGCGTACCCGAATGCCCCGCACGACGCTGGGCGAACACGCCGCGGCACTTGGCGACGACGTCGTGACTGGTCCATGCCGTGGGTTTGTCGACGACGAGCAGACCATCGACGCCGGAGTCCTTCGTCTTGCGACCCATCAGTACGTGCGCTTACGG
>JAYTFI010000039.1:0-5232 GCA_043734485.1 Acidimicrobiales bacterium
TGGTGCGTATCGACGAGGCGTCGTACTGACGTTTCGTTTCGAGCTTCGCCGAGCGGCAGACTGACGGCATGCCAGAGAAAGCGGTCGCGTCAGCGGAGCCCGACAAGCCCTTCGAGTACCACGAGATGCTGCCGCTGGGAAAGGACACCACCCCGTATCGCCTCATCACGACGAAGGGGGTGTCCACCTTCGCGGCGAACGGGCACACGTTCCTCCAGGTCGATCCCGAAGCCATCCGGCAGCTGACGGCCGAGGCCATGCGCGACATCGCCCACCTGCTGCGGCCCGGGCACCTGCAGCAGCTGGCCAACATCCTCGACGACCCCGAGGCGAGCGGGAACGACAAGTTCGTCGCGCTCGACCTGCTGAAGAATGCGGCCATCGCCGCCGGTGGCATCCTCCCTGGCTGCCAGGACACGGGTACCGCGGTCATCAAGGGCAAGAAGGGCCAGTTCGTCTTCACCGCGAACGCAGCAGGCATCGACGCTGCATGCATTGACGACCGGGAAGCCATCGCCCATGGCGTCTACGACACGTACCTGCACAGCAACCTGCGCTACTCGCAGATGACTGCATTGAACATGTGGGACGAGACGAACACCGGGACGAACCTTCCGGCCGAGATCGAGATCGAGGCTACGCCGGGCGGCGAGTACAAGTTCTTCTTCATGGCCAAGGGCGGTGGTTCGGCCAACAAGAGTCTGCTGTTCCAGGAGACCAAGGCACTGCTCAATCCGGCATCGTTCGCGACGTGGATGGACGAGAAGATCCGCACGCTTGGCACTGCCGCGTGCCCGCCGTACCACCTCGGTGTAGTGATCGGCGGCACAAGCGCGGAGTACGCGTTGAAGACGGCGAAGCTGGCCAGCGCGCGGTACCTCGACACGCTGCCGACGTCGGGGGGCACTGACGGCGCGGCGTTCCGAGATCTCGATCTGGAAGCCGAGGTGTTGAAGATCGCGCAGAACACCGGCATCGGCGCCCAGTTCGGCGGCAAGTACTTCTGCCACGACGTCCGCGTGATCCGTCTACCGCGCCACGGCGCGTCCTGCCCGGTCGCACTCGCCGTGTCGTGCAGCGCCGACCGACAGGCGCTCGGCAAGATCACGGCCGAAGGTGTGTTCTTGGAGCAACTCGAGACCGACCCGGCCCGGTTCCTCCCGGAGGTGACGGACGAGCATCTCGGTGGCGATGTCGTCAGTATCGATCTCAATCAGCCGATGGATGCCATCCGCGCCGAACTGTCGAAGTACCCGGTGAAGACCCGCCTGTCGTTGAATGGCACCATGGTCGTGGCTCGCGACATCGCCCATGCCAAGCTGAAGGAGCGTCTCGATGCAGGCCTCGGGTTGCCTCAGTACCTGAAGGACATGTGCGTCTACTACGCCGGTCCGGCCAAGACGCCCGAGGGCTACGCGAGCGGTTCGTTCGGGCCGACGACGGCCGGCCGCATGGACAGCTATGTCGAAGCGTTCCAGGCTGCCGGTGGGTCGTTCGTTATGCTGGCCAAGGGCAATCGTTCCGCCGCAGTGACGGCGGCGTGTGCGAAGCACGGCGGTTTCTACCTCGGCTCGATCGGTGGCCCTGCGGCCCGCCTGGCGAAGGACTGCATCACCAAGGTCGAGGTGTTGGAGATGCCCGAGCTTGGCATGGAGGCGGTCTGGAAGATCGATGTCGTGAACTTCCCGGCCTTCATCGTGGTCGACGACAAGGGGAACGACTTCTTCGCCTCGGTGAGTCGGTCCGTCTCGATCGGGAATAAGTAAGTGTACCTATCGTCTGGAGAGTGTCGATGAAAGCGTTCACGACGTTCGGTGTCGGGGCCACGGCTGCGGAGGCGTTCGAGCGGCCTATGCAGCCGCTCCCACCGGGCATCACGGAGGTGCACGAGGTGTCGGTGCCCGCGGGGACCAACCCCAGCAAGCTCGGCACATGGATCCAGCGCGCGGCGCTCGATGGTGCGCCACCGACGGACACACCTCCCGATGTCGCATTCCTCGTCGGTCAGGCGGCTGCGTTGCTCGACAATCCGAACATGGCGCTCGCCATCTCGATGGCCGGCAACGCAGCGGGCGACAAGATGCGGGTTCGACTTGTTGCAGCGGACGGAGAGCAGGCGTTTCTTCTTTTCGGGCTCACTGCCGGCTGATCTTCGGCACCCGCTACCGACACGGGCCACGGTGATGGCTTTGAGGGCCGAGCGAACGCCCCGACGTCGCCTCTTTGGGGCCCCGTTCACGGTGTTCGTGGTCGGTGTCCTCTCCGCAGGAGGCTGGTGGGTCCGCGGCTCGACCGCCCGTTCACATCGGCTGCTCCAACTCTTCGGCCTGCGGTGGGAAGACCTCGTCGAACCGTTCCAGTGGTTCCGGGTGATCTCGTCGCCGTATGTGCAACCCGACGCAGACCTGGGCGTCTCGCTCGTCGTCCTGCTTGCGTTCTTGCTGGTCGCCGAGCGACGTTTTGGCACGAGACGCACCATCGTCACGTTTGTCGCCACCGACGTACTCAGCACCGTCGCAGTATTTCTTATGGGTGCGGCTCCCGTGGAGTGACGTGGCCGTGGCCGTTGACCGAGAGTTCCCCGGTCGGTGCCGGGTGAGCGCGGCGGATCGGCACGACCCTACGAGAGCCGATGTCACCGAAAGTAGGCGAACGGTGTTGGCGTGTCGACTATCGCCACGGGACGTGGCGAAGTGTGACCATTCGATGTCCCGATCCGCCGCGCTCCGGGATCAACGACACAAGCAACGACACAAGCAACGACACAAGCAACGACACAAGCAACGACACAAGCATCGAGGCGTCTACGGGAACGTTCCCGTTCGCATATCCCAAAGGCACCTCGGCCTGGTCGTGGCGGATGCCGGGCGAGCGCGGCGGATCGGGACGCCAGGCGACCATCCAGGTGCGCCGTGCGTGACGATTCGAAGCCTGTGAGCACCCGATAGGTACGGTGAGCGACAATCTGCGCCTTGCCGTCGTGCCGATCCGCCGCGCTCATGTTCCAGCGCACCCACCGAGCCCGTCAAGCCCACGTCACTCCAACAGAGCCGCACCCTTCGCTATCTGCCCGAACACGTGGCCGACCGCGGCCGACCCGAGCACCGTGTCGCCGGCCATCGGACGGCCGAGGTCGGTGAGCCCGAGTACACGCTGAGGCCGTTCGCGCCGAGCACGCCGAGGTGATGAGCGGGGTCGAGGGAGGCGTCGACCTTGCCCAATCTGTCGGCCCGGTGCACCGAGTAGTCCTGCCACCCGGTGTCGCCCCGTACGACGTCGCCGACCGCGAACGCCGGGTCGTTCGAGGCGGTCACCCGAGCCACGCCGGAGCCGCCCATCACGCGGCCGGCAACCGGTGCGCCGTCGTAGCTTGCAGTGCACCGCCGGGCAGGTTGGCGATGACCATTTGCCGATTGACGGACGGATCGGCTTATGCGGACAAACAGTATGCGGCTGCGCGAGTCAGCCCGGCGTCTTCTCGGCCGACTGCTCTACCGGTAGCGGCCGCCAGCTGCGGGGCATCTCGCCACGGGGAAGCAGGAAGAATCCCTCGGGTGGGACTGGGCCGTCGGAGCCGGACGCGTACGGAACCGGTGCACCCGAGGCGGCCCAGGCGTCCAGAACCGGCTGGACGATGCGCCAGGCCTCCTCGGCCTCGTCGCCTCGGATGAAGAGGCTCGGATCGCCGGTGAGGGCATCAAGGATCAGCTGCTCGTACGCGGAGTAGCCGCCGAGGTTGGCGGCCGTGTCAGTTGCGGAGAGCACGACCCGCTCGGTCTCCAGCCCGAGGCCGGCCTTCTTGGCGATGGCGTCGATCTCGATGGTTTCGTCGGGCCGGATGCGCAGCACGATCCAAGAGTTCTCCTCGGCCGTCTGCCCGGGCTTGCCGAACACGGCGCGCGGCGGAGCGCGGAACTCCAGCGCGATCTCCGTGAGGTTGCCGGCCAGCCGTTTACCGCTGCGCAACGTGAAGGGGACACCCTGCCACCGCCAGTTGTCGACGAACAGACGCAGCGCGGCATAGGTCTCCGTGGTCGACGTCGGCGCAATGTGCTCTTCCTCGAGGTAGCCGCCAACGGCCTCGCCCGCGATCGTCCCGGCGGTGTACTGACCTCGGACTGCCGCGGTCGCAACATCCTCCGGTGCGATCCGGCGTACGGAGCGCAACACCTCGGCGCGGTGCTGCCGTGCCACTTCGCCGTCCCACACCGACGGCGGCTCCATGGCGCAGATGGCGAATAGTTGCATGAGGTGGTTCTGCAGCATGTCCCGCAACGCGCCGGCCTGGTCGTAGTAGCGCCAGCGGCCCTCCAGACCGAGCGTCTCGGATGCGGTGATCTGCACCTGGGCGATGCTCGACGCGTTCCAGATCGCCTCGACGAAACGGTTCGCAAGCCGGAACACGAGGATGTTCTGGACGGTGTCCTTCCCGAGGAAGTGGTCGATCCGGTAGAGCTGTGGTTCGGTCCAGTGCTCCAACAGCGATGATTGCAACGTGTGGGCCGACGCAAGGCTCGTGCCGAACGGCTTCTCGATCACCAGCCGGCGGAACCCGCCCGACTGGTCAGCGAGCCCGATCGCGCCGAGCGCCGATGCCGCCAGTGCGAACACCGTGGGCGGGAGGGCCAGATAGAACACGGCCGCTCCGGACACCGCAGTCGTAAGCGCGCCGAGCTTGTCCGGTGTCAGGTCACCGGCGATGTAGCGGGCGTGCTTTGTGAACTCTGTCCACACCGCCTCGTCCACGCCGTCGCCGAACTGTTCGACACCCTCCCGCAGACGGGTCACGAACTCCTCCGTCGTCCACTCCTCGATGGCGTAGCCGATGACCTTCGTCGAGGACGGGAGTCGGCCGAGGGCCATGAGGCGGTGGATCGCCGGAAACAGCAGCCGGCGGGTCAGGTCGCCACTTGCCCCCAGGATCACGAGCGTGCAGTCGGTCTCTGGCGCAGCATCGGACGCAGCGTCCACCATCGGCGGTCTCCTTCGAAAGTCGAGGACCGACGGTACCCGCGACTCGGGTGCTGCCGATTGTTGGCGGAAAACACCGGGGGAAAGGGTGTGCTGGCTTCCTCGCCAGCTCCTCTGGTTCCTGTCAGAGTTCTGTTTGTTCGCGCTGATGACGGACATCGGCACCGACGACACATACGACCGAAAGGCTCAACCATGCATCTACTCCACGTCCGCAGCATCCGGATCGGGGGCCTCTCCACGCTGGCCGCCGTTTCGCTG
>JAYTFI010000040.1:0-1934 GCA_043734485.1 Acidimicrobiales bacterium
TCGGTCGAGATCGCCGATCTCGGGACAGCCCTCGTCATCGTCCCTGCTGACGGAGGCGGGCTTCGTGCCCTTCTCGCAAAGGCAATCGATGAAGCGGGCGGATACGCGGCGCTCGCCCGACAGGTTGGGCTCGAAGATCCTGACCTTGCGTGACGGTGACCGCTCTCGTCCTCGACGATCATCTCCTCCTTCAGGTCCTGCTGGGTGTTGAGCCTGCAGATCTTCGTCCGCGCGGCGCAACACTCTCGACAACGGGGATCTGGTATCACCGACTGTGTCGGGCGCTCGTGAACCCAAGGGTGACGGGGTCGATGTCGCGCCAACTCGGTCAGGTCGACGAAACCTTGGCCAGTGCAGCCGTATACGCGGTCATCGAGTTGCCAGAGACCATTGGACTCGTCTCTCTTCGCTCGCTGGGCTGGCCGATGGCGGACTTGCTGGAGGGAGGGGAACGGCTCAACCTGATGTCTCTCGAAGCGCTGGCCGCTGCAATCAAACTCGGGGCCGAGATCTGTCTGTCCGCCGTCGATGACAACGGGCCGCTTCGAGAATCGGCGGCCCGTCACGGGATCAGTGTTCGAACGTGCGCTGTGTGATCTCGATCACGATGGCGGGTTCACCGGAGTGGTCGACTCAGGTGCGATAGCGAAGGTCCTGATCGTGGAGGACAACGAGATGAACCGCGACATGTTGTCGCGGCGTCTCGAACGACGGGGCTACATGGTCGTCATGGTCGTCGATGGCGCCGAGGGCGTGGCGATGTCCAAGGTCGAGCTCCCCGACATCGTCCTGATGGACATGAGCCTGCCGATCCTGAACGGCTGGGAAGCGACGAGAGCGATCAAGGCCGACGCCCTCACGGCACATCCCGTTCATCGCGCTCACCGCCCACTCGATGCCGGACGACCGCGAGAAGGCGATGGAAGCAGGCTGCGACAACTACGACACCAAGCCCGTCGACCTGCCCCGCCTGCGCTCGAAGATGGCGGCGCCGGGCGTCGAGGCGTAGGGCTCGAGATCCTGTCGATGACCGCCGACGAAGCCCGCGAGCTACGCCACGAACTGCGGACCCCGGTCAACCATCTGATCGGGTATGCCGAGCTGCTCCTTGAAGAGGACGACGTCTCCCCGGCCAACGTTTCGATGCTGGAGCCGATACGCGGCTTTGCCCGTCAGGCCCTCGACCTTGTTCCGGGTCTGCTCGCTGACGGCGCGCCCTCTACACAGGCGAACGAGGAATCCGTACGCGCACTGATGAACCTCGCCACCCAGCTCCAAACGTCGATACGTGCGCTTACCACTGACGAAGGATTGCCCTCCGACGACCTCGACCGTCTCACCGCCGCGGCCGAACGACTCGGCAACCTCGCCGGCCGGCTCACGCGCGCCCCGGTCTTCGTCGACCGAAGCGCCGGCTGCTCGGACGCCGCCTGTGCAAGCTCGGCTATGGAGTGATCGAAGCCCGTGACGAATCGAAGCCCTCGACCGCCTGGCCGAGCCTGACGCCGGCATCGACCTTGTGCTGCTCGACGTGATGATGCCCCGTCTTGACGGGTTTGCCGTGCTCGAACGTCACCGGAACGACCCGCCGATCTGCCACGTCCCCGTCATCATGATCTCGGCCCTCGACGACATGGCGAGCATCGTCCGCTGCATTGAGGCGGGTGCCGTCGACTACCTCCCGAAGCCGTTCGACCCGGTGCTGCTCAAGGCGCGCGTCGCCGATCAGGTGCGCAAGGTCGAGCAGCTCAACCTCATGCAGCGCTTCGTCCCCCCCGCAGCTGATGGAGGTCATCGCCGCCGGCGGTGTCGATCTACTGGCGAGCCATAGGCGCGACATCACGGTGCTGTTCGCCGATCTGCGAGGTTTCACGTCGTTCGCGGAGCGCTCCGAACCCGAGGACGTGGCGGTGTTGCAGGAGTTCCACAATGCC
>JAYTFI010000041.1:0-2008 GCA_043734485.1 Acidimicrobiales bacterium
AGGTGACGAGGCGCGGGCTGAACAGGACCAACCTCTACACGCTGGTCCTCAAGCAAGGAGGAAGCGACGAATCGTCAGGTCAGGAAAGGTCTTCGAGTCGCGCTAATAAGACAAGTGACAAGAAGAGAAGGATCTCAGATGGAGATCCTACGGATCTCAGTTCGGACTCCGTTCCGAACTTGGAGAACGACTCGAATTCGCCCGTCAGGAAGCTCGCTGAGGATGAGCAATACCTCGCCGACTGCGCGCTCCGGCTTGGGGTAGACAACGCCGAGGCGCTCGTCCGTTCGTACTCCGAGAGGTTCCCGAAGACCCTTGGCCGCGCATCCTGGGAGTTCCAGCACGCCTACGACTGCGACGTCGTGCGCGATCCGGCGGCCTACGTGGCGGCGCTCCTCCGAAACGGCCCGAGGGCTCGCGACACCGCTTGGGATCTCGGGAATCACCGCCGGCGCACCATTGCACAGACGAAACTGAGCAGGGAGAGGGCGCGCGAGCGCGGGCTCCGCCCGCCCGGCTCCCCACAGCCGCGCGGCGCGCCACGATGGTGGAACAGCCCCGAGGAGGCCTCATGAGATCGTGTGTCCGCGTCCCCTCTGGTCCATCGTCGTGAACCTCGACCTGGCCGGCCTGATGGAGACGGCGAAGGCGAACCTCGCCCGCGACGGCTTCCTCGCCCCGGTCCTGCTCGTCGAGGCGAAGGGCCGACCCCTGCTGATCGCGATCGAGGAGATGCCCGCCACTTCCGCGTTGAGGGCCGAACTGCTGCGCACGATCGGCGCCCGGCTGGCGCGCCGGCGGCCGCGCGCCGCCGCCCTTGTTATCGACGCCTACGTGAATCATTCCGAGGGAGTCACCGGCAGCTTCGCCGACGACCCGGGTTCTACGGACTGCCTGGTCGTCGCCTCTCTCACCGCCGATGGTCGCTCGGAGATGCTGCTCTGCGCTTACGAGCGGGTCCCACTCCTGGGCGGGCTGGAGATCGAGTACAAGGCAGTGGAGCCGTTCGAGTCGGCGGCGCGGCTCTACCTGCTCGAGGCGTTCTTCGAGGGTGCCGACGGCTCGTTGGGAGCGTAGGCGGCCCGGCGCCGACCGCGCCCGGCGACCACCGAATCCGCCGGAGGCGGTGCCTCTGCTACCGGGGATCCCGCCGGGCGTGCGACTCAGGCAGCAGGTATGCCGGGACCGCACGGCGCACGGCGGCGCCCAGGCTGGTGCCGACGTAGCCGTTGTTGAAGCGCGACGCTATCGCCCGCAGCAGGCCCGGCCCCCGCGGCTGACGGGTGCCGGTAAGCGGATCGATCAGCGAATGGCCGATCAGTGTCCGCGCCCATCCGCAGTCGGCGTCGAAGCGTCCGTCGTCCCAGACGCGAGCCTCCGGCCGGTACTCGCCGTCGACCAGCACCAGGATGTCGATGTACTGCCGGGCTGGACTCCCGTTCTCGTCTCGGCTCATCCGCTCATCCCCGCCATCCAGAGTTCCGCATCGCCTGGCACCTGCTGCCAGATGAAGCCGCTCGCCTCCTCCAGCCAGACGAGGAACGCGCCCGAGGTCTGGCCGCACTCCGGGCAGTGCAGCGAGGTCCGCGTGTGCTCGGTTGGGCGATCGGTGCAGAGCACGAAGTGGAGGCCGCAGGCCAGGCACTTCGCCTTGACCAGCGAGTAGCTCGCGTTGTTCGTTTCCATCAGTCAATCCTTCGTGGTCGTGCGCTCATGCGAACTGCAGGCCGTCGACGGCCGCCTCGAGGTCCTCCATCCGCCGCCTGGTGTAGAGGCGCGTGGTGTTCAGGTTCGAGTGGCCGAGGAGGTCCGCCAGGCCCACCAGGTCGCCGGTCGTCTCGAGGAAGCGGTAGGCGTAGACGTGGCGCAGCGTGTGCGGCGACAGCGGCACGTTGGCCGCCGCGGCGTACTTGGTGACCACCCGGGTGATGCCGTTGCGCCCGAGCGGCCCCCGTTCGCCGAGGAACACCCTGCCGGGCTGGTCGCCGCGCTCCCGGAGGTAGTCGCC
>JAYTFI010000042.1:0-4961 GCA_043734485.1 Acidimicrobiales bacterium
CGTCAGAAGAGGCGCAACACGTTCGAGGGCCGATCGCGCAGCTCGTCGTAGTCGACCTCGACGCAGGCGATCTTTCGGTCCGCAGCCAGCGTCTTGGCCTGTGGCTTGATCTCCTGGGCCACGAACATGCCGCGCACCGGGGCCAGATGCGGATCGCGGTTGAGGAACTCGAGATAGCGGGTGAGCTGCTCGACACCGTCGATCTCGCCGCGGCGTTTGATCTCGACCGCGACCGTCACACCGTCGGCGTCCTTGCACAGGAGATCGACCGGCCCGATGTCGGTCGGGTACTCGCGGCGCACCAGCGTCATACCGGGGGCGAGCATGTCGGTTCGCTCGGCCAACAGCACCTGGAGCTCGGCCTCGACGCCCTCCTTCTGAAGACCGGGATCGATGCCGAGCTCGTGGGCCGAATCGCTCAGCACCTCATGCAGTGTGATGGTGAGGGTCTCGCCCTTCGGATTGGTGACGATCCACTCGCCATCGCTCTCGGCAAGCCGATTCGGGGCAGTCATCCAGTTCAACGGCTTGTAGGCACCGCCGTCGGAATGGACGGCCACGCACCCGTCGGCCTTGACCATGATGAGGCGGAGCGCTTCGGGCAGCGTCGCCGCCAATCGGCCTGCGTAGGCAACGGTACAGCGGGCAACGACGAGACGCACGGGCGCGAACCGTAGCCGCGGCGGTCAGAAAAGCGTCGCCGGCGGGTGCAGCCGCTCGATGCCGCGGCCGAACGCCATCGCCACCCGATCCCGGTCGGCAACGTATGCGACCTCTGCGTTCGGCACCTCGGCATACGGGAAGGCCGGGTACTCGCTGCGGGCGCCCATCGCCCGGCGGTCGTCGCCGTAGGCCATGAGGTCGAGCGACCAGGCGGCGATGTCGGCGTAGGTGTCGGCGTTGCTGTAGATCTCGAGGAACGCCGGGCCGCCGGGCGCAATCGTCGCGGCACGGTCCGGGTCGGCACGGCGAAATCGCAGCGCCCCCAACGCGACAGCGGCACCCGTCGGCAGTGGACGGGCTCCCGGCGAAACGACCGAAACGACCGGACCGACCTGCTGGATCGGCTGGATCGGCTGGATCGACATCGCGAACCAGTCGCCGTCGCCCTCCTGCTCGGCCCGCTCCACCGTGAGCCGGTAGTCGCCGACACCCCATTCGTAAACCCTACGTACACCTACGAATCGCCCTTCGTGGGTACCGAGCTGGATGAAGCCGTCCGACTCGGGCCGGGTGTCGGCCGCGTCGAACGTCCACCACGTGGAGAAGATGCAGCCCTTGCCGACACCGCCGACGTCGGGTTGGTACACGTCGCTCTGGATGCCGAAGTAGATCTGGTGGCCGTCGATCGAACCGTTGTACGGCGATAGGTACTCGCCGATAGATTCGCCCGGGTCGGTGTGCATCGTGATGTCGAACGAAACCGACGACAGCGGTTCACGCCCGAGGTCCCAGTGCACGTACGCCGCGTGAGCCGGGAGCCGCACCGAGCGGCCCAGTGGATCGCCGCCCGGCGAGCCGAAGAACCGCTTCAGTCGCCCCGGCATGCGCGCACTCCCTCGGCTGCGGTGAAGCGGCCTTCGTAGATGGCCTTGCCCGCGATCGCTCCCGCAAGTGTCCGTCCATCGACCGTAAGCGCGCGTAGCGCGTGGAGGTCGGCGATCGAGCTCACACCTCCCGAGGCGATGACATCGATGGTCGTGGTCGCGAGCGCCGTGCGCAGACCTTCGACATCGGGCCCGGTAAGCATGCCGTCGCGCCCGATCTCGGTGATGACCATGGCGGCCACGCCAAGGTCCTCGAAGCGGCTCAGCAGTTCGAAGAGCTCGACTCCGCTGCCCAAGGTCCAGCCCCGCACCGCGACTTCGTATGAGCCGTCTGCACGGAGACGCGCGTCGAGCCCGACAGCGACGGCTCCGGGATGCGCGGCTGCGGCTGCCGCCACGAACGCCGGATCCTCGACTGCGGCGGTACCGATCACAACGCGTGCCACGCCCGCGGACAGCAGCGCATCGACCGACTCGAGATCCCGGACTCCCCCACCCGCCTGCACCTGTGCGCCTGCTGCCCCGACGGCACGCGCGATGGCGGCGATCACCAGCCGGTTGACCGGATCACCTGAGCGGGCGGCGTCGAGATCGACCGTATGCACCCATACGGCACCGGCATCGACGAACGACTGCGCAACCGCGACCGGGTCGTCGCCATAAACGGTTTCGCGTGCGTAATCGCCCTGCACCAGGCGGACGCACCTGCCGCCGCGCACGTCGATGGCGGGAAACAGTTCCACGCCGCTTCACGAGCCCATCTGCGTGGCGACCGCGCCGGCCGCGGAGACAGGCTTCAGAGCCATGCACGCCCGCACAAAGTTGCCCAGCAGCGCGATGCCGGTCGCGCTCGACTTCTCCGGGTGGAACTGCGTTCCCATCACCGCGCCCCGCTCGACGACCGCTGCGACCGGGCCTCCGTAATCGCACACCCCGACGACGTCGGCGTGCATCTCCGGCGCGAACGAGTGGACGAAGTACATCCAGGCCGGATCGGGAAGCCCGGCCAACAGCACGCTCGGCCGGAGCGCAGTGACGATGTTCCACTGCATCTGTGGTCGCTTCACCGTGTCGGGCAGCAGCCGCACGACGCCGTCGAAGACGCCGAGACCCTCGACGCCACCGTGTTCGTCGCTCCCACGGTGCAGCATCTGCATGCCGACACAGATGCCGAGGAACGGCCGGCCTGAGGCGATCGCATCCACGACCACCGAGTGAACGCCGCACTCCGCCAGCGAGGCCATGCATCGCGCCATCGCACCGACGCCGGGAAGGATCACGCCGTCCGCGCTCGCGATCTCGGCAGGGTCACGGCTGATGAATGCGTCCCCCCCGGCTCGCTCGGTCGCCTTCTGCGCCGACGGTAGGTTGCCGATGCCGTAATCGACGATGGCGATGCGCGGACGAACGCCATCCTCGACAGGCCGAGCCCCGCTCACAGCACGCCCTTCGTCGACGGCACCCCGCTCGACGACTCGATGCGGACCGCGTCGCGCAAAGCCCGAGCCACCGCCTTGAACGACGCCTCGAGGATGTGATGAGCGTTCTTCCCGCTGCGCATGCGCACGTGCAGCGTGATCGTCGATGACATCACGAACGCCCGCCAGAACTCCTCGGCAAGTTGCGGGTCGAACCCCGGCTCGCCCAGCAGGAACGTCTGCCCGGTGCCGCCGGACGGGTCGAGCTCGTAGACCAGGAAGGGCCGTCCGGACAGGTCGACGCTCACATCGACCAGCGCTTCGTCGAGGGGCACCGCGATCGAGGCGAACCGGCGAACGCCGGACTTGTCGCCGAGGGCTTCGCGGAACGTCTCGCCGAGGGCGATGCCGACATCCTCGATCGTGTGGTGGGTGTCGATCTCCAGGTCACCCCTGCACGCGACGTGCAGGTCGAAGCCGCCGTGCTTGCCGAGCTGGGACAGCATGTGGTCGAAGAACGGGATGCCGGTGGCGACGTCGGTCTGGCCGGTGCCGTCGACGAGCAGATCGACCTTGATCGACGTCTCCTTGGTGGACCGCTCCCGAGTAGCCGTGCGCGGGCTCATGCCGACTCCAGCACATCAATAAGCGCGCTTATGAAAAGGTCGTCTTCGTCGGCGGTGCCGATCGTGACCCGCAGACACCCCTGCAGGCGGGGCCACGACGAGCAGTCGCGCACAAGGACCGATCGGTCGACGAGCCCCTGCCAAACTGCGACGGCATCATGCGAGCGTGGCCGGAACAGCACGAAGTTGGCGGCTGACGGGAACACGTCGATGTCGAGCTCCGACAGCGCGGCGATGAGGCGTTCGCGCTCGTCGATGACCTCTTGCACCCTGGCCCGCATCTCCGACTCGAAGCGTAGGGCGAGGCGGCCGGCGGCCTGCTTCATCGCGTCGAGGTGGTAGGGCAGCACGACCTTCTCGAGCTCGGCGACGAGCCAGCCCGGTGCGATCAGGTAGCCGAGCCGGGCCGCGGCCATCGCCCACGTCTTGGAATACGTGCGGACCACGGCCAGCGGGGTGACGTCGTCGATCAGCGACAGGGCCGACCACGAGGCGAACTGCCCGTAGGCCTCGTCGACCACGACCAGGCCGGGCGCTCGTGCGACCACACGCTCGATCACCGACCGCGACTCGACCAGCCCGGTCGGGTTGTTCGGCGAACAGAGGAAGGTGATGTCCGGCGCGAAACGGTCGAGCGCACGACCGACTGTTGCTTCGTCGAGGGTGAAGTCTGCTTTTCGTTCTGCCGTGGCCACGGTCGCGCCGGTGATGCGGGCGATGTGGGCGTGAAGCGCGTACGTCGGCTCGAACGTGAGGACCGTCCGCCCCGCGCCTCCGTAGGTGAGGCAGAGCGTCTGGAGGACCTCGTTCGATCCGTTGGCCACGAAGACCTGCTCGGCGCCGACACCGTGGAGGGCACCGATGGCGTCACGGAGGCGACGCGCTTCGCGGTCGGGGTAGCGGTGGAAGTCGATGCTCGCGACCTCGTCGGCCAGCTGCTCCTGCCACAGCGCGGGTGGGGCGAAGGGGCTCTCGTTCGTATTGAGCCGGACGTGCACGGCGACCTGGGGTGAGTGGTACCCCTCCATGGCCACGATCTCGGGCCGCGGGCGCACCCGGGCGCGGACGCCTGATGAGAGAACCGCTGCACCCATGGGGCGCAGAGGCTAGTGCTGCCAGCGAGCGGTCACGATCGTGCATGCTGGTCGGGTGCCATCCCCCGCTCCGGAGCTGTCGTCCCTCCACACCACGCTCGGCGACCTCGTCGGCCGTCTGGCCATGATCGCCACCGACCAGCGATCGACCGAGGGCGGCGAGGTGCTCGCGTCTGAGCTGTTCGCCATCGAGGGAGCGCTGATGAGCGCACACCGGCGCCTCGGCCGGGCGCTCCTGCGCACCCGCTGACCGCTCCCGCGCAGGCAGCGAGCGAC
>JAYTFI010000043.1:0-5300 GCA_043734485.1 Acidimicrobiales bacterium
TCGGGGCGTACGTGCGCGCACGAGGCCGCGGCTATTCGCACTGGGCGGCATACCGGCGTATCCCCTTCGAGGTCGAGGCAGTGTGGGAGACGCGGCTCGCGGGATCGCGCGGCCGGACCGACGCAGGCGCGTCTGGCCCCTCCCCGACTCACCCCCTTGTCCCGTAAGGTCGAACTGCCGCTCTGCTGACCTCCCCCTGTAAGTCCTGTCGTGTGCCGTCGAGGCGCGCTGAGACGCTGGAGGGCACGTGCCGAGTTCCCCGTTCCGTCCCGCAGGTCCCGGCTCTGCGCCTGCTGACTGGCCGCCACGGCCCGATCCGCCGCGGGATCTCCGCCATCGCCTGACCCAGCTGACCGGTCGGCTCAGCGATCGCGCCAGATCGGCTTCGATGTCGGTGGGCGCGTGGCGTCTCCGTTCGGGGTCGTCCGGCGATGCTGACGAAACACCGTCGGGTCGCGGCCGTCCTGGCCGATCGCAGACCCGGTTGGTCGGTACGGTGATCGCAACGGTTGCGGTGCTGCTCGTGGCGATCGGCGGCTCGGTCGTTGGCCGGGCGCTGGAGCGTCAGTCCGAGCACGGCGTCGCGTCCGGGCCGGTGGTGGCCGCGACGCCGCCGACGGGCGGACTGCCGCTCGTGGCCGGCACGATCGGGGCGGGGACGGGCGTTCCGGGCCCGGGTACGGCACCGACGGCAGGGTCGTCCCAACTCACGAGCACCACCACATCGCTTGTTGCCGTTCATGCGGCTGGCGCAGTAGCCCGGCCCGGCGTGTACCTGCTGCCGGTGGGCGCCCGGGTCGACGATGTGCTCGCGGCCGCAGGCGGCGCCGCAGCCGATGCTGATCTCGATTCGGTGAACCTGGCCGAAGGAGTCGTCGACGGTGAACGGGTGGCTTTCCCTCGGTTCGGTCAGCCGGCACCGACGATAACTGCGCCCACCCGGGCGTCGACGCCCGCGGCGAGCGGCGCCGACCGGTCAGCCGCGTCCACGACGGTGGCCCCTGTCGACCTCAACACGGCGTCGTCGGCCGAACTCGATCTGTTGCCTGGCGTGGGTCCGGCCACCGCAGCCGCGATCATCGAGTTCCGCGTTCGGAACGGTCGGTTCCGGACGGTCACCCAGCTTCTCGATGTGCCTGGTATCGGTGACGCGAAGCTCGCCGCCCTCAAGCCTCGGGTGCGCGTATGAGCCCGCGGCTGCTGCCCGATCGGGGCGTGGTGCTGTGTGCTTTGGCCGCCGCGGTCGGTGCTCGTTGGGCCCGTCCGGTGCCGATGCTCGCCGTGGCGTCGGTGCTCGTTACCGCCGTCATCCGGCCGCGGGTCGATGTTCTCATGGTGGCGCTTGCGCTGCTGGCATCGCTGCTTGCCGCCCGCTCGCTGTCAGGCTTGGAGCCGCGAGTGGCCGGGCGCTGGACCGGCTCGGCGGTGCTCCTGAGCGATCCGGAGTCGCAGTTCGGCCAGGTCCAGGCCGATGTGCGGATCGGGGGCAAGCACCTACTGGCCAGTGCCCGAGGGCAGCCGGCTGCCCGATTGGCGGCGCGCAGTGCTGGCGATGTGCTCCACATGACGGGTTCGATATCGGCCGTCACCGCACCCGTACCGGGTTGGATGCTGGCCCGCCACGTGGCTGGACGGCTCGCCGTGTCAGCGATCGATGCCACGCGATCCGGCGCACCGCTCTTCCGGCTCGCGAACGCGGTTCGTGCGTCGCTGATGCGAAGCGCCGACGTCCTTCCCAAAGAACGGCGGTCGCTGTTCGCCGGGTTCATCCTCGGCGACTCCCGCGGCGAATCGCCGACGACCAGCGACGACTTCCGGGCCGCCGGACTCTCGCATCTGCTGGTTGTGTCGGGGCAGAACGTGGCCTTTACGCTCGCCGCGTTCGAGCCGCTATTGGCCCGATTCCGCCAACGCGGCCGACTCCTGTGGGCGCTGTTCATCCTGCTCGTCTTCGCCACGATGACGCGCTTCGAACCGTCGGTTCTGCGGGCATCCGTGATGGCATCGCTGGTGCTGCTCGCCGGGCACCTGGGCCGGCCGCAGACCCGTTTGCGGATTCTTGGGCTGGCGGCAACGGTGCTGTTGCTGGTCGATCCAATGCTGGTGCACTCGGTCGGGTTCGGTCTCTCGGTGGGTGCATGCGCGGGCATCGCGCTGTTCGACGAGCGTCTGCGGGCCGCGCTTCCCGGCCCGGCCTGGCTCTCGCGTCCGCTGGCCACGACGATCGCCGCGCAGGTCGGCACCATGGTCCTTCTCGTGCCGATCTTCGGCGGCGTACCGCTCGCCTCGATCCCGGCGAACCTCCTTGCGCTTCCAGCGGCCGAGCCGGTGATGGGCTGGGGTGTGGTGGCCGGCTTGCCCGCAGGGCTCCTCGGCCGCTGGGCTTCCACTCTTGTCCATCTGCCGACGGGAGTTCTGCTGTGGTGGGTGGCAGGCGTGGCCCACCGGGTAGGAGCGCTGCCGCTCGGGCGCATCACGGCCCGCTCTGCACTCGTGCTCGCCTTCCTGGGCTTGCTACGCCTTGGCTTGCCAGGACTTGGCTTCTTGAACATCGGGCGGCGCAAGCGCGCAGGACGGCTGATCGCCTGCGGCTTCGCGGGGGTTCTGGCCACGGTCGGGTGTTCGGGGCTGCACGTCAACGGCGTCGCTGACGTCGAGATTGAACGAGGTGCGCGGCTTTGGCGGCCCGCCGGCTGGGGGGTCGAGCATCGCGCCGATGTGCTCGTCGTGGAGCAGGGGGCGAATGCGACAAAGGTGCTCTCGGCGCTCCGGCTGCAGGGCGTGAAGGCGGTCGATCTCGTTGTGGTCCGCAGCGGAGGCCGACCACAGGCGCAGCTCCTCAACGCCCTCTCCCAGCGGGTCCGCATCGGCGGTGTTCTGTCGGGCGATCGTGCCTTCGCCGGGTACGTGCGCCCGGTGCTCATGGCCGCAGTTGGCATAGTCGTGCGCGCCGGTGGCACACGCATACGGGTCGATTCGATGTCAGGCGGACGATTGAGGGTCACGATCACGCCGGTTGCCGGGGGACCGTGACATCCGCTAGCCGATAGGGTCGGCGCCGATGGTCGCGGTGCTGCCCCCGGTTGTGCTCGTGCGTGGTGACGACCCGTCGCTGCTCACCACCGCAGTGCGCGAGCTCATCCACCAGGCCGCCGGTGGCGAAGATCTGTCGCTCGGCCTCGACGATTTCGCTACCGACGACTACGAGCTCGCGGCGGCCGTCGACGCGGCCCAGACCCCGCCGATGTTCACCACCAAGCGGGTCGTGGTCGCCCGAGAGATCGGCCGCTTCAGCGGTGAGCAACTCGACGCACTGCTGAGCTACCTGGCCTCACCGTGCCCGACCACGATTCTGCTACTCGTGGGCGGAGGCGGAACCACGGGTCGCAAGGTCCTCGACGCGGTGAAGAAGGTCGGTACGGTCGTCGAGGCCGGTGTGCCATCCGGCAAGGCCCGCCAGCAATGGTTCGCAGATCGGGTGAGTTCTGGTCCGGTGCGGCTCGAGCCCCGGGCCGCCAGCCGACTGGCCGAGCACCTCGGCGACGATCTCGGCCGTCTCGACGGGATACTCGACGTGCTCGCCGCCGTGTACGGCGACGGCGCGAGGGTGGCGGCCGAGGACATCGAACCGTTCCTCGGCGCGGCCGGGTCGGGCGCACCATGGGATCTCACCGATGCCATCGACAAAGGTGATGCGGCCGCTGCGCTGGGGCAGTTGCAGCGCATGATGGGGGCCGGGGAGCGCCATCCGCTGCAGATCATGGCGACACTGCAGGTGCACTTCGGGCGCATGTTGCGCCTCGACGGTGCCGGGGTGCGCGACGACACCGAAGCGGCCAAGCTGCTCGGCATGACGGGGAGCACATTCCCGGCCAAGAAGGCGTTGCAACAGGGGCGCAAGCTCGGTCATGCCAACGTGGCGCGGGCCATGACCCTATTGGCCGACGCCGACTTGGACCTGAGGGGTCTGCGAGAACTACCCGGCACGACGGTGCTCGAGGTGTTGGTGGCCCGGCTCACACGGCTTGCGGGAAGCCGACGCTGACCGGTCCGACCGTTGTCCGCCTTCAATTTTCGCCGTAGTGAGTCAGCCGTAGTGAGTCAGCCGTAGTGAGTCAGCCGTCAGTCGACGAGCTTGGCCAGCCGGAGCACGAGCTTCGACTTGCGGTTTGCAGCCTGGTTCTTGTGGATGATGCCCTTGGACGCAGCCTTGTCGAGGCGCTTGACGGCCTGACGGATGGCATCGGCGCTGGCGTCGCTGCCAGGCTCGGCGGTACCGACCTTGACGGCGGTCTTGACACGCGTCTTCAGCTCGCTCTTGACGGCCTTGTTCCGCACCTGAGCCTTCGCGTTGGTGAGGATGCGCTTCTTCTGGCTCTTGATATTGGCCACGGGGACTATTCCTGCCTAAAAGGGTTCTCGAACGGGCGGGAAACCCTACCAGCCGGAACCCGTCCGGCGGATCACCGGCCGCGGCGCCCGGTCACCCGGGCCAGTGGGCGGGGTCCGGTAACGTGACTATTCCTCTTCGGCGCCCCGAGCGCCCCGGCAGCCAGCAGACCAGACCATGGACATCTCGACCATCCGCAGCCTCACCGTCTCGACCTGCGCCGGCAGGGTCTGATGGACATCTCGACCATCCGCAACCTCTCGATCATCGCCCACATCGACCACGGCAAGTCGACCCTGAGCGACCGCATCCTGGAGCTGACGGGAGCGGTCGATGCGCGCGAGATGCGGGCCCAGTACCTCGACTCGATGGACATCGAGCGCGAGCGGGGCATCACCATCAAGGCGCAGAACGTCCGGGTGCCGTGGGAGCACGCCGGCATCAACCACACCATCCACCTCATCGACACCCCCGGCCACGTCGACTTCGGCTACGAGGTCTCCCGCTCGCTGGCTGCGTGCGAGGGCGTGGTGCTCGTCGTCGACGCGGCGCAGGGCATCGAGGCGCAGACGCTGGCCAACTGCTATCTCGCACTGGAGAACGACCTCGAGATCGTGGCCTGCCTGAACAAGATCGACCTTCCGGCCGCTGATCCTGACCGCTACGCCGCAGAGATCGAGAAGGTGCTCGGCATTCCGGCCACATCGATTCTTCGCATCTCGGCCAAGACCGGTGAAGGAGTACCAGCTCTCCTCAACGCGATCTGTGAGCGCATTCCCTCACCGGGTGGCGATGACAAGGCCCCACTCCAAGCCCTTATCTTCGATTCATACTACGACGCGTATCGCGGCGTTGTGAGTGCAATTCGCGTGATGAATGGTCGAATTCGGACAAACGACCAGCTCTTTTA
>JAYTFI010000044.1:0-4414 GCA_043734485.1 Acidimicrobiales bacterium
CGGGTCGTCGATGTCGCCAGGAGCCTCGGGGTCGCCGATGATCGCGTGGTGCGCGATGGCCTGGCCCGGTTGAAGATCGGCCTCGAGCTGATGCGCTTCGGCGCGTATCGCACCATCACCGCGCTGCTTCGGGACGGCCGCCCCGGCCCGGAGGCGTCGATTGGCAAGCTGCAATGGTCGCAATGGCATCAGGAGTTGACGAACTTCACGATCGATCTGCTCGGGATGAGCGGCGTCGTGTGGGACCCCACGCTGCACGAGATGCAGCACGCATTCATCTTCAGCCGCGCCCACACCATCTACGCCGGCTCGTCACAGGTGCAACGTAACATCATCGGCGAGCGGGTGCTCGGTCTGCCCAAGGAACCGGGCTGACCACGATGACCGTCGCCGGCGCCGACGCGTTCTGGGCGGCAGACACCGCCGTGCCACTCGACCGGCGCGCGATCGGCACCATCGTCGTCGACAACGCGATCGGACGTCGTGATCGCCCGGCCCTGCTGTGGCCGGAGGCGGGGCGGCTCCGAACGTGGACGTGGGCCCAGCTGCGCGACGAGAGCGTGGCGTTCGCAAGACGCCTACTGGCACTCGCGAACCCCGGCGACGTGGTTGCGGTCTTCGCGGCGAACAGCCCCGACTGGGTGTTCTTCGAGTACGGAGCCGCGCTGGCCGGCGTCACGTTCACGGCAATGAACCCCGCTCTGGCCAACGCGGAGGTTGCCCACGTGCTGCAGGTGTCAGGCGCGAAGGCGTTGTTCGCCGACACCGACCACCGCGGATCTCCACTGCTGCAGCGAGCGCGCGCCGTCGCCCCGCTCGTCCCTGCGTACGAGTTGTCCGCATGGCGCGATCTCGCCGCGAGCGACGGGCCGCTGCCAGCGGTCGACGCCGACGGCCCGTTCCTGATCCAGTTCACGTCGGGTACAACGGGGAAGCCGAAGGGCGCCGTGCTCAGCCATCGGGCCGCGTACAACTGTGCGCGCTATCAGATCCTGCGGATGGGCGGCACGGTTGACGACAACTGGCTCAATGCGCTGCCAATGCACCACGTCGGCGGCTCGGTCTGCGTGCTGCTGTCGATGCTGGCGGTGGGAGGAATCACCACGCTGGCGCCGGCGTTCGAGTCGGCAGCGGTACTGAGGCTCATCGCCCAGAGCAAGGCGAGCATCATCGGACTCGTGCCGACGATGATGCTCGCCCTGCTGGACCATCCGGATTTCGCGGCTACCGATGTGACGGCCTTGCGACTGGTCACGAGCGGCGGGTCGGTGGTGCCTGCATCGCTGATCCACCGGGTCGAGGCGGTGCTCGGCGCCACCGTTGTGAACGCTTACGGGCAGTCCGAGTCACCGTCGGCGATCATGACGCATCCGGGTGACGACGACGTCACGAAGTCGCAGACCATCGGCCGCCCGCTCGATCAGCGCGACGTACGCATCGGCCGCACCGACGGCTCGACAGCGGCGTTCGACGAGATCGGTGAGCTGCTGATGCGCTCTCCACTCACGATGGACGGCTACCTCGACCGCAGTGACGACGATCGCAATCCCGACGGCGAGGGGTGGCTGCACACGGGCGACCTGTGCTCGATGGATGCGCACGGCATCGTCAGTGTCCGCGGTCGGGTGCGCGACGTCATCATCCGCGGCGGCGACAACATCTATCCGGCCGAGGTCGAGGACGTGATGCTGTGTCATCCAGCGGTTGCCGACATCGCCGTCGTCGGCGTTCCGGACGACCACTGGGGCGAGTTGCCGGTGGGCTGCTACCGGCCCGCGGGTGACGAACTGCCGAGCGACGCCGAGTTGACCGAGTTCTGCCGCGCGTCGCTGGCCGGATTCAAAGTGCCCCGCCGTTGGGTCGCGATGCAGAACTTCCCGCTGACTGCAGCCGGAAAAGTGAAGAAGTATGTGTTGCAGCAGCAATTGATCGACGCCGGCAACGGCGCTGACGGAACGGAACGGAGCGACGATGAGCCTCGACGGTGACCCAGCCCTGGCCGAGCGCATCGACCGAATCGAGTCGCAACTCGCCATCGGCCAGCTGCCGATCCGCTACGCGATGGCAGTCGATGGCCGCGATGTCGACACGTGGATCGGTCTCTTCGTGCCCGACGTGCAGATCGGTCGTGATCAGTTCGGACGCGAGGCATTGCGCGGCTGGATCGAGCCGGCACTGCGCACCTTCCGGCGCTCGATCCATCAGATCGTCGGTCATCGCATCGAATTCGTCGATGCAGATCACGCAACGGGCGCCGTGTACTGCCGCGCCGAACACGAGGTCGCCGAGCGCTGGATTGTGATGGCGATCTGTTACTTCGACGACTACCGGCGCATCGCCGGCGAATGGCTGTTCTCGCGGCGCCAGGAACAGCACTGGTATGCAACCGATATCAATGAGCATCCGCAGGAGGTCGGGTTCGACAGTTGGCACAGCGGCGCCTCGCCACGGCTACCCGACCGGTTTCCCACTTGGGCGGCGTTCTGGTCAGCGCACGACGGCTGACAGGCGTTCGACGATTTCGGTCTGCGACGACCGGGTCGTCGAGTACTCACGGATGGCGCCGCCTGCGGCGTGGATGATGCGGCCGGAGATGTCACCTGCTGCATCCGAGGCCAGGTACGCCACCACGTCGGCCACATGCTGCGGGCTCAGGTCGAGTATCGGCCGATCGCCGAGCGCGCCTGCGGCGAGCAGGTCTTCGTTCATCCGTGTGCGCGCGCCGGGCGAGATGGCATTGACGGTGATGCCGAGCGGTCCACCGGTGCGGGCGGCGGTGATGGTGGCCGACCACACGGCGGCTTTCGCCGCGCCGTAGCCGAGCGAGCCCGGCATGCGTGTGTCGAGCGCGACCTCGGACACGGTGTTGATGATGCGGCCCCACATCCGCCGCTTCATGTCGACGAACGCGGCGCTCATCGTGCCGACAGCAGCGAGGTAGTGAACCGCAAGCAGCGCCATCAGCTGATCGGGGTCGGGTGACTCCACCTCGCCGCCGCCGTGGGCGAAGCCGGCGTTGTTGACGACGATGTCGATGCGACCGAACGCATCGATCGCTGCAGCGACGGCAGCGCGTCCGCCCTCGACAGATGCGATGTCGGTAGTGTCTGCGATGGCTGTCCCGCCAGCGGCGACGATCTCGTCGACCACGGACTGCGCGGGCGCAGTGTCACGGCCCGACCCGTCGAGTGTTGCGCCGATGTCGTTAACCACCACAGCATGCCCACGTGCAGCGAGGGTGAGGGCGTGGGCACGGCCGATGCCCCGGCCTGCGCCGGTCACCAGGGCAACGCGTCGATCTGCAGCAGCCATGTTCAGTCCGACGACCGCAGTGTTCTGGCGTCTTTCAACGGCAACGCGGTCGACCGGATGCTGAGGAGCAACGTCACCCTACTGGCGGCGCCGAGACGTGCGGGAACAGCTCCTCGAACGCGCCTGTTGTGATGCGCTGACGAACGTCGGAACTGACGTCGTCGAACAGCTCGTGCAGGGTCTTCTGGGTGTGGCCGTAGGTGCCCTCGAGATGAGGGTAGTCACTGCCGAACATGACGTTGTTGTACCCCATCGCCCACATCGCAGCCGGCGCCGTTTCGTCGTGCTGAAAGCTGGCGTACACGTTCGAATACAGGTATTCCTTGGGGAGCCGCGGCAGCTGCGGCCGCACGAACATGCCGTGCTGACGATATGCCTCGTTCATCCGGTCGCCGACGAACGGCACCCAACTCGCTCCGCCCTCGGAAATCAGCAGCTTGAGGTCGGGGTGTCGTTCGAAGACACCCGCCGCGACCAGCTTCATTGCTGCGTATTGTCCGCCGTATGTGGTCTGGACGTAGTTGAGGATGGCGCCGCCGGGACCATGGAACATTGCCGCCTGATCGCCGCCGTCCGTTCCGATGTGGAAGCCGACGACCATGCCGGTCTCCTCAGCCGCCGCCCAGAGCGGCTCCCAGGACTTGTCGTTGTAGTCGCTGGTTCCCTGCGGGTTACCGGTGGGAAGGCAGATGATATGCAAACCGACCTCAGCCGCGTGAATGCATTCGGCGACGGCGTCTTGGACCTGCAGCATCGGCATCAGCGCGGCGGGCACCAAACGCTCCGGAGCGATGGCCTGGATCTCTGTGGCCAGCCATTCGTTCTCGGCGTGGGCAGCGTCGCGAATCAACTGCGGGTCTTCGATGAGTGAGCACCAGAGACCGATCGACTGGTACATCACCTCGGCCCAGATGCCCTCGTCGTCGAGGTCGGCCAGCCGCAACGTGGCGTCCCGTGATCCGGGTGGGCGATGGGACATCTCGACGATCGTCTCGCCGGTGGCACCCTTGCTCGTGAAGATCTTGGGCACCTTCCGGGTGAAGCTCTTGCCGTCGACCGTGACCAGTTCCTCGTCGTCGGAGATCATCTCGGTGCGCGGCAT
>JAYTFI010000045.1:0-1846 GCA_043734485.1 Acidimicrobiales bacterium
GCTGCGTTCTCGGCTGGCCGCGGCCCGCGCCGACGGGTTCATCTGGTGTTACGGCGAGTACGCAGAAGGCATCAACTCGATCGCGGCGCCGGTGCTCGACGACGACGGCGTCGTCGTTGCGGCCGTGCACTGCCACGGGCCGAGCTACCGGTTCCCCGGCAATGGCGGGCGCAGCGACTTCGAGGCTGCGGTCGTCAACGCGGCCCGACGACTCGGTCAGGGCTGAGCCGTCGGAAAGTCGCCGATCGCCGAGTTGTAGTCTCCTGCGATGACCGACGTCGCCAGCCTCGCCAGCACTCCGACGGGCACCCCAAGCGCTGGTGGGCGGGCCGGCAGAGCCGGTGGCGGGAGGGCCAACCGGCAGGCCAACCGGATCCACGCAGAGACGGTGCCGTTCATCACCCGCACCATGAAGCCCTTCGAGATCCTCAGCGAGGAGGGCATCTCGCTCATCGAGGAGAACGCGGACACGATCCTCGAAGAGGTTGGCGTCATCATTCGTGACTACCCCTCTGCGCTGAAGCTGTTCGCCGACGCGGGCGCGAGTGTCGACGGCGACCGGGTCCGCTTCCCACGTGGCATGTGCCGGTCCATCGTCCAGGCGACGGCACCGGCGATCTACACGCAGCATGGCCGTAACCCGGCCCGTAACGTCCAGATCGGCGGCGACGCCACGGTGCTCGCGCCCAACTATGGCTCGCCGTTCGTGCGCGACCTCGACAACGGCCGCCGTTACGCGACCATCGCCGACTTCCAGAACTTCGTGAAGCTGACCTACTCGTCGCCCTACCTCCACCACTCAGGCGGCACGGTGTGCGAGCCAGTCGACATCGCCGTCAACAAGCGCCACCTCGACATGGTGTATGCGCACATACGGTTCAGCGACAAGCCGTTCATGGGCTCGGTCACGGCCGGTTCGCGTGCACAGGACAGCGTGGACATGGCCCGCATCGCATTCGGCGGGGACCTGCAGGACCGCACCGTGATGACCTCGCTGATCAACGCGTCGTCGCCACTTGTGTGGGACGCGACCATGCTTGCGGCTGCGCAGGTCTATGCCGAGAACAACCAGGCGTGCATCATCACACCGTTCATCCTGGCCGGGGCCATGGCGCCCGTGACCGTGGCCGGTGTCGCCGCGCAAACGCTGGCCGAGGCACTCGCCGGCATGGCCTTCACGCAGCTGATCCGGCCAGGGGCGCCGGTGATCTTCGGGTCGTTCGCGTCGTCGATGTCGATGCAGACCGGTGCACCCACGTTCGGTACGCCCGAACCCGCGCTCGTGCTCTACGTCGTCGGTCAGCTGGCCCGCCGCCTCGGTGTGCCGTTCCGCTCGGGCGGCAACCTCACGGGGTCGAAGATGGCCGACGCGCAAGCCGCCTACGAGTCGGTCAACACGATGCAGCCGACCATCCTCGGCGGCGTGAACTTCGTGCTCCATGCGGCCGGCTGGCTCGAGGGCGGTCTGGCCATCGGGTACGAGAAGTTCATGCTCGACGTCGACCAACTCGGGATGATCCACACGTTCGTGAAGGGTGTCGACCTGTCGCTCAACGGGCAGGCCCTCGATGCGATCCGCGAGAACGGTCCCGGGCAGCACTTCCTCGGCACCGCCCACACCCTCGCCAACTTCGAGACTGCGTTCTACCGCTCGAACACGACGGACAACAACAGCTACGAGCAGTGGCTCGACGAAGGCAGCCACGACGCCAACTTCCGGGCCAACGCGCTCTGGAAGAAGTCGCTGGCCGAGTACGAGGCGCCGCCCATCGACGATGCCATCGACGCGGAGTTGCTCGAGTTCATGGCCCGGCGCAAGGCCGAGATGCCCGACGAGATCGGCTGA